>JBPCRG010000315.1:0-5007 GCA_050997095.1 Thermomicrobiales bacterium
CCCAACAAACCCCCGCACGAACGCGTACGACTGCGCCATCGCGGCGTCCACGTCCGCCAGCGAGGGCCAGGGTTCGCCGCTGAACTCGACCTCGACGGAGCAGGGGCCGTCGAAGCCGACGGCGTCGAGGGCGGCGAAGATCGGGGCGAAGTCGACCTCGCCGGCGCCGACCGCCGGGAAGTTCCAGTTGCCCGCGCCGCCGATCTGGTCCTTCACGTGCATGTGGGTGACGAGCGGCGCGGCGGCGGCGATGTCGGTCTCCGGGCGCGTCGCGCCGTAGAAGATCACGTTGCCGGGGTCGTAGTTGATGCCCACGTTCGGCTTGCCGATGTCCCGCACGAGCTGGGCGGAGATCGCGCCGGTCGCGAGCAGCCCGCCGTGGGTCTCCAGGCAGATCACGATGCCCATCGCCGCCGCCTCGTCGGCGAGCGGCCGGAAGTTGGCGACGAAGCTGCCGCGCTGCTCCTCCAGGCTGCCAGCCGAGGAGGCGTCGTGGCCGCCGGTGCTGGTGGTCACGAAGCCGATGCCGAGTTTCTTGGCGAGCACGAGCGCCTTGCGGAACTCGGCGACGCCCTTCTCGCTGACGAGATCGGAGTGGCCCGCGAAGCTGATCGCGGTCAGGCCGTGCTTCGCGAGCAGATCCTTGACGTAGCCCAGTTCCTCGTCGTCCGCGTCGCGGCGGACGTGCTCGGTCCATCCCGGCACCGAGGAGAGCTCGACGCTCTTGAAGCCCGCCTTCGCGATCCCCGCCAGCGCCTCCTCCAGCGAATAGGTGTGGTACGTGTTCGTCGAAGCCGCCAGTCGATCGGACATGGGGTGGGTTCCTCCGTGCGTTGTATGGGGGTCGGGGATCAGGGGTCAGGGACGAGGCGTGGTCGGCAACGATTTCCCCGACCCCTGACCCCCTAGAACCAGGACCGTCCTGGGTAAAACTGCATGTACTCGACGAAGACGCCGTCCTCGCGGGTGAAGGCGACGCGGGCGAAGGGCGGCTCGCCGACGTCGAAGGGGGCGAGGTAGATCTCCTTGCCCTCAATGTGCGGCTGAAGGTCGTCGACGCCGTAGGCGATGTGCGGCGAGTTCATGAACTCTTCACTGATCGGGCTGTCGGGCGCATACCGCAGCCACTCGATCCGGTTCGGCGTGCCGTCCGGATTGGTCACCCAACATTTGCTGGGGGCGACCAGATCCTCGCCCGGCTGCGGCTCGAAGGCGCGCAATCCGATGTGGTGGAACGCCTTGCGGGGGGTCTCGGGGGTCGCCGGCATGCTTCTCCTCGGGCCGGGCCGACCGCGGAAACGCCGCGGCCGAGCCATGAGACGCCGCCGGGCGGTCCACCCCCGAGAGGATGGCCGCCCGGCGGTCAGTCGATCGATCATTGACGATCGAGCTTTGAGCTTTGAGCAGTGGGCTCTGAGCCGACTGTTCAAAGCCCAAAGCCCAAAGCCCAAAGCCCAGAGCCCAGAGCCCACTGCTCATAGTCCAGAGCCGCCTACGCGCCTGCGCCCTTCGGCACGGCGACCGCCTTGAACTCGGCGGAGAGGGCGAAGGCGTCGGCGTCGGCTTTCACCTTCGCCTTGTCGAAGGCGTTGCCGCCGACGGTGTAGTCGTTCTTGACGATGTCGGCGGCCTTGATGTCCTTGGTCAACTGGCCGATCTTCTTGATCACGTCGAGGAAGGTCTGCCACGACTCCATGCTGTGCCAGCCCCACTTGCCGCCGTCGCGGGAGGCCCAGTCGCCGCGGTAGACGGTCGCCAGCTGCCACATCGACTCGACGGCGATGCCCTTGTCCTTGAAGGTGTCCTGCAGCGCCTTGGCGATCGGCTCGGACTCCATCGTGATCTGGGTCGCCGCGCGCGGGTTCTGCTGGCCGAACTCGAGGCCCATCGCCCACCCCTTGAGGTAGTTGGTGTAGAGGTCCTTGAGCGTGGCGTCCTCGAAGTCGGAGCGGCGGATCTGGAAGGAGTTGGCGGGGAACTTCGACCAGTCCTTGCCGAGGATGTAGTCGAACTCGAGCCCGCCGGCGAGCCACTGGGCCCGCAGACCCTCCCAGGAGAGCGCGGCGTCGGCCTGGCCGGCCTGCAGCGTCTGACCCCAAGTCGGGCCGGCCGCGACGTATTTGACCTTGCCCGGGTCGCCGCCGGCCTGGGCGATCATCGGATCGACGATGCCGGACCAGCCCGCGTCGCCGAGGGCGACGGTTTTGCCTTCGAGGTCCTTGAGGGTCTTCACGCCGAGCGGCTTGCCCTTCTGGAGCGCGATGTTGAAGACGTCGTAGGCGCCCATCTCCCAGACGGAGACGAGGTCGATGCCCGCCTCGACCCCGAGCGAGAAGACGCCGGGCGAGACGTAGGACATGTCGGCCTTCTTCTCGGCGACGGCCTTGGAGGAGGAGGTGGCCTCGATGATCGCAGGCAGCATCTGCGTCTTCAGATCGCCGAAATAGCCCATCTTCTTCGCCACCCAGTACGGGTAGTCGTCGAGAACCTCGAGCGTGCCGCGGGGCGAGAGCCAGACGACCTCGTTCTTCGCCTGCGCGGAGGCGGAGAGCAGGCCGCTCGTCGCCACCGACAGGACGGGGACCGAGAGTCCGAGCGCGGCGGCCCGCTGCACGAACTGTCGGCGCGATGTGCGGCCGCCGGTCAAATCCGAAATTACCTCGTCGAGACGACTCATCCGTCGTTCCTCCGTGCTCCGATGTACATGAGCCCCGCCGCGTGGCGGGGCGCCGATGCGCGGAGTCTTCGAGACATCCCCACGGCGAGGGCGATGGCGCCGCCCGCCGCGATCTCCGTCTTCAACCCCCACAGTGCTCCGTACCATCTCGCAACGAGCCCGTCCTGTCAACGGGCCCTGCGCGTCACGCCTGCCAGCTCGCCCATTTCTTGCCGATCCAGTAGAAGATCACGTAGATCACGATGCACATCATCGCAAGGATGACGATCACCGCCCAGAGGTTGGCCATCTGGATCCGCGCGGAGTAGAACATCAGCCGGTTGCCCAGCCCCTCGCCGCCGCCGACCATCTCGGCCCCGACCGCCGTCAGCAGCCCGAAGATCGCGCCGATCATCAGGCCGACGATGATCATCGGCAACGCCAGTGGAAAGCGCACCTTGCTGAAGATCTGCAGGGTGCTGGCCCCGTAGGAGCGCGCCAGCGCGATCTTCGCGAGGTCCGTCCGCCGGAAGCCCGTCGCCGCGTTGATCATCACCATCGGCCCCGCGGCCAGCGCCACCGCGATGATCCGCGGCGACATCCCGAAGCCGAGCTTGAGGATGAGCAGGGGCACCAGCGCGATCATCGGCGTGGTCACCAGCAGCAGGATGTACGGGGTGATGATCTTCTCGATCAACGGGAACTGGATGATGATCGCGGCCAGGAGCAGCCCGATCGACGCGCCGATCACGTACCCGGAGAGCATCACCTCGACGGTGGCGCGCAGGTGGGGCAGAAAGAGCGGCCGGAAGTTGTGGTAGAGGTGGCTCGCGATCTCGCTGGGCCGCGGGAAGACATAACTCTTGATGTGCAGCACCCGCACCAGCAGCTCGGCGCCGCCGACGAAGACGACGGCGACCGCGACGATCAGCGCGGCCTCCCACCAGTTCTTCGCGAAGTTGGCGCTGGTCAGGGCGGACATGTTCGCCAGCCCGACCTCGTTGCTCTCCTCTTTCCCCGCCTGCCCGAACGTGGGAATCGTCTCGCGAAGCTCACTGGCCATGACTGCTCCTTGAAAAATGAATGAGTGAACGTGGCGCGTCGGACTCCGCGCCATTCGTCCCCGACCCCTGACCCCCGATCCCCGACCCCCCGTTCACACCCGCTTCTCCGCCGCGACCGGCGCGGCGAACTTGCCGTGGACGATGGTCGATTTGATCTCGAGCACGACCTTGATGAACTCCGGCGAGAAGGTCTGCTCGATCGTCCGCGGCCGTGGCAGGTCGATCGGGAAGATGTGCGCGAGCCGGCCGGGGCGCGGGGTGAGCACCACCACGCGGTCGGCGAGGAAGATGGCCTCGGTCACGTTGTGGGTGACGAAGACGATCGTCTTCCCGGTCTCCATCCAGATCTTCTGGATCAGCAGGTTCATCTCGTCGCGGGTGAAGGCGTCGAGCGCGCCGAATGGCTCGTCCATCAGGATCACTTCGGGGTCGAACGAGAGGCAGCGGACGATGCTCGCGCGCTGCTGCATGCCGCCGGAGAGCTCGCGCGGGAACTTGCTCTCGAACCCCGCGAGGCCGACCTCCTCCAGCAGGTTCCCGATCCTGGCGGCGTAGGGCTTCGGGTCCAGCTTCTTGATCTCGAACGGAAACTGGATGTTCTGGGCGAGGTTCCGCCACGGCAGCAGGTTCGCGTCCTGGAAGATCATCCCGATCTCCGGGCGCGGGCCGGTCACCGGCGTGCCGTTCAGCACCACGCTGCCGCGGGTGAGATCGTGCAGCCCCGACATCGCCCAGAGCAGCGTGCTCTTGCCGCAGCCCGACGGGCCGAGGATGCAGACGAACTCGCCCTTGCCGACCTGCAGCGAGAGGTCCTCGAGCGCGTGCACGGCCCCCGACTGGGTCTTGTAGTACTTGGTCGCGCGGTCGACGGTCATCGCGACCTGCCGCGCGTCGCGCGCGCCGCCGTCGGCGCCCATCGCCGCACCGGCGCGCGGCGTCGGCGTCGTGCTCTGTCTCTGTGCCACGCATGCTCCTCTGGCCAGCTTGTTTGGACGACGGCGCTCCGGGGCTGTGGCCGCCGAGCCGAAGCGCAGACTCGTGATGGCGGAACCGTCGTCCGCTCCGGACCGCGCGCCCCCGTCGATTGCTTGTGCATGACCATTCTATGAGGCCCGGTTTTCGGGTGTCAACAGCGGCCTGTAAGGGTTTCACGGGAGGAACCTTGGATCGTCATCCTGCCCCCCGCCCCTTCGTCATCCTGAGTACAGTGACTAGCATCATTTGTCACCGTCGATGACGGGGTAGAGCCGTTTGAGCGTGATCCGGGCGTCCGCGGTGGTGAAGCGC
>JBPCRG010000343.1:0-4416 GCA_050997095.1 Thermomicrobiales bacterium
CACGGGGGGGAGGGGAGAAAAAAGAGCAACCGGGAGGCCGGGCGGCCCAATGCCCACGGCCCCTACCGGCTGCCCGAATTGAACGTCGCCGTGCACCCCCCGTCGACGGGCACGACCGCGCCGGTCATGAATGAGGCGTCGTCGGAGGCGAGGAAGACGGCGACGGCGCCGATCTCGCCGGGGTCCGCCTGACGGCCGAGGGGTTGCAGACCGGCCGCCGCCTCCCGCCGCGCCAGCGCCGCCGACCGCTCGGCGGGGGCCATAGCCGCCCGCCTTCCCGCCATGTCCGTGTCGACGTAGCCGGGGCTGATTGCGTTGACCCGGAGCCCGCGCGGTCCGTAGTCGACCGCCAACTGCCGGGTCAGCGTGATCACGCCCCCCTTCGAGGAGGAATAGGCGGCCGTCCCGTGCGCGCCGATCATCCCGAAGGTCGACGCGATGTTCACGATCACGCCCCGCCCGCCCGCGATCAGGTGCGGGATCGCGTATTTCGCGCAGAGGAACGGTCCGCGCAGATTGACCGCGATCACCCGGTCCCAATCCTCGATCGACGTCTCGTGCGCGGGCAGCGAGCCGCCCGGGATGCCCGCGTTGTTGACCAGCACATCGAGCCCGCCGAACTCCGCGACCGCCGCCGCCACGAGCGCCTCGACCTGCTCCGGCACACTCACGTCGCAGGGGATGAAGCGGGCCTCGCCCCCCGCCTCGCGGATCGCCGCCGCAACCGCCTCGCCGCGCTCCCGATCCACGTCGGAGGCCATCACCCGGGCCCCCGCGTCGCCATAGGCCAGCGCGATCGCCCACCCGATCCCCGACGCCGCCCCCGTCACGATCGCGACCCGTCCGCCCAACCGTCCCTCGCCGCCCATGCCCTGCTCCTCCTCTTTCCCTGCTCGGCTGAATCCCGATGCTTGCCGCAACAGTATCCCCAACGGACCGACGCGGCATCATGCCCACCGTCCCCGCGGGTAGACTTGCGGCGGAAACGAGGAACGGACGACGATGTCCATCCGTTCAGCGCCTCAGAATGACTTTTTGAGCGCGCCTGCACCGCCGTCATCCTGAGGTCACGGCCGTCATCCTGAGGTCACGAAGGATCTCTTGCCGTGAGGCAATCTCCCGTCGTTCGGCAACCGTCCGTCGTTCCGCGGATCGCCAGCGACGATCGCTGCGGCGAGAGATCCTTCGTTCCCCCAGGATGACGGGGGGAACGGGCTCCTTCGTTCGCCCAGGATGACGGAAAAAGGGGGTCGGTTCTGACCCGTCGATTGACGATGGACAGAGCAGCGGGATGACGGCGGTGCAGACGGGCTTCCCCGGTCGCGCGGATGCGGGCGTCCATGACATTCCATTGAAGTCGGCAGTCGGCTGAAAACTCCGTGCGGCGCCGACGGGACGCGTTCCCCGCAAGGACAGGAGTTCCACGATCACATCGTCGATCAGGTCAATGTTGCGGAAAGAGCACCCCGCTCCGATCTCGACCGTCCCCCCGCCCGAGGCCGCCGAGACGACCGATCCCAGCCGCGGCCTGACCGAGGCGGAGGCCGCCGGCCGCCGCGCCCAGGGCCTTGGCCACGACCTCAAGATGGAGTCGAGCCGCAGCCTCGAGCAGATCGTCCGCGACAACCTGCTGACCTTCCTCAACGTCACCCTGCTCGGGATCGGGCTCATCCTGATCATCCTCGGGCTGCCGAAGGACGCCTTCCTCTCCTCCGGCCTCGTCGTGATCAACGCCGGCGCGGGGATCTGGCAGGAGCTGCGCGCGAAACGGCGGCTCGACCACATTGCGCTCCTGAACCGGGTCAAGGCGACGGTCGTGCGCGACGGCGAGCCCCGCGCGGTCGATCCCAACGAGTTGGTCGTCGGCGACATCCTGCGCGTGCGCGCGGGCGACCAGATCATGCTCGACGGGCGGATCGTCGGCGACGGCGCGATGGACGTCGACGAATCGCTGCTGACCGGCGAGACCGACGTCGTCTCCAGACAGCCCGGCGATCCCGTCTACTCCGGGTCGTACTGCGTCTCGGGCGCGGCGGCGTACCAGGCCGAAAAGGTCGGCCTGCAGACCCGGGCCGCCGGCATCGTCGCCGGAGCCCGCGCCTACCGCGTCGCCCTCACCCCCCTTCAGCACGACGTGAACCTGATCATCCGGCTCCTGCTCGTGATCGCCGGGTCGTTCCTGGCGATGCTGCTGCTCGGGTCGGCGATCTGGAAGTACCCCTTCCGGGAGACGGTGCTCTCCGCCGCCGTGGTCCTGGGCATCGTCCCCTCCGGCCTCTTCCTGATGATCACGATCACCTACTCGCTGGCCGCGGTCCGGCTCTCCAAGCAGAACGCCCTGATCCAGCAGACTAACGCGATCGAGTCGCTCTCCAACGTCAACGTCTTCTGCATGGACAAGACGGGCACCCTGACCGCGAACCGCCTGATCCTGGCCGAGGTCCAGCCGATCGCGGACGGGGAGGCGGGCGACGAGGCGCGGCTGCGCGCGGAGCTCGGCGTGGTCGCCCACAGCGGCCGGGCCGGCAACAAGACCAGCGAGGCGATCGCCGCCGCCTGCGCCGGCGAGGCGGTCGCGCCCGGCGACGAGATCCCCTTCTCCTCGGCGCGCAAACGTAGCGCGCTGGCGGCGGACACCCCGGCCCTGCGCGGGACCTTCGCCCTCGGCGCGCCGGAGATGCTCGGCAGGCTCCTGCCCGCCGCGCCTCCGCCCCCGCCCCCGGGCTGGGCCGACCGCGGGCTGCGCGTCCTGCTCTACGCGGCGTCGCCCGTCCCGGCGCGGCTCCACGACGGGCGGGGCGAACCCGCGCTGCCGCCGGATCTCGCGCCGGCGGCCTGGCTCGGCTTCTCCGACGAGCTGCGCCCGCAGTCGCGCGAGACGCTGGAGGGTTTCCGGAACGCGGGGATCACGCTCAAGATCATCTCCGGGGACAATCCGGAGACGGTCGCCGCGCTGGCCCGCCAAGCCGGGCTGCCCGCCGACGCCGAGCTCGTCTCCGGTCTCGACCTCGCGGAGATGGACGACGGGCAGTTCGACGCCGTCGCGGGCTCCGGCACGATCTTCGGCCGCATCACCCCCGAGCAGAAGGAGCGGCTGGTCGACGCGCTCCGCCGCCAGGGGCACTACGTCGCGATGACCGGCGACGGCGTCAACGACGTCCTCTCGCTGAAGAAGGCGAACCTCGCGATCGCGATGGAGAGCGGCAGCCAGGCCACCCGCAGCGCGGCCGACATCGTCCTGCTCAAGGACTCGTTCGCGGTGCTCCCCTCGGCCTTCCGCGAGGGGCAGAGGATCCGGATGGGGCTGCAGGGCGTGCTCGGCCTCTTTCTCGTCCGCGTCTTCGTGGTCGCGCTGCTGATCCTGATGTCCGCCGTCGTCCAGGCCGGCTTCCCCTTCTCGCCCGGCCACATCTCCCTGCTGACCACCCTGACCGTCGGCATCCCCACCTTCGGGCTCGCGTTCTGGGCGCATCCGGAGCTGCCGCCGAAAAGTCTGCTGCGCTCCCTGCTCAGTTTCGTGCTGCCGGCGGTCCTCACGCTGGCCGTCGCCTCCTTCGCCATCTACACGCTCTTCTTCTTCCTGCACGACGTCCAGCTGGTCCAGGAGCCCGGCGGCATCGCGGGCGAGATCCTCGACGCCGGCTCGAACCTGATGGCGCGCGACGCGCTGACCTACGTGCTGATCCTGGCCGGGATCATCCTCGTGCCCTTCGCCGCCCCGCCCAACGACTGGTTCGCCGTGATCGAGCGGACCCACCACGATTGGCGGCCGACCCTGCTCGCGCTGGCGATGCTGCCGGCCTACGCCGTCATCATCACCTCCCGCCCGCTGCGCGACTTCTTCGGCCTGTCGCTGATGTCGGCGCTGGACTACCTGCTCATCGCTCTGGCCGCCATCCTCTGGGCGCTGGTCCTGCGCCAGGCCTACCGCACCAGCGCGATCGAGCGCTTCTTCGGCTTCGCCGAGCACCCCGCCCCCCGGATGGCCGTCCCTCCGGGCCGCGACCCGGCGTAGCCTACTCGTCAATTCGACCGGTTATCGGGAACGCGGCCCGGCGTAGTCGCCGCTTCAAAGTGCGGCACACCCCTTGCGTTAAGCGAAAGGCATGAGGAATAGCGGCCGGAGCCCAGCCATGTCAACATCCCAGCACACGCATCCGCCACCGACACGTCAAGCGGACCACGACAGCGACATCATGCTGGACGCCCTCTCCAGCCTGACCGTCGTCCGCGCGCGGCTGCTGCTCGCGAAACGCCGGATCGCCGGCGGCACGGGCGACGTCGCGCGCGCGGGCTACGACTTGACCGAGGCCAACGACCAGATCGACCGCCTCGCGACGCTGATCCGCTGTCTCGCTGACCACCCCGGTCGAAACAGCGGATAGACCGCTCGTGCGCGCATGAGCGCCATGGGAA
>JBPCRG010000351.1:0-2786 GCA_050997095.1 Thermomicrobiales bacterium
TCGGCTACGACACCTACCCGCACGTCGACATGGCCGAGCGCGCGGATGAGGCCTGCCACATCCTCGACCGCCTGATGCGCGGCCAGCTTCGCCCCGCCGTCGCCCTCGTCAAGCCGCCGATGCTGCCGACGTCGCAGCGGATGATGACCAGTCAGGAGCCGATGCGCGCTCTGCTCGCCCTCGCCCACGAGATCGAGCGGGACGGGCGCATCGTCAATGTCACGCTCGCCGGGGGCTTCCCCGCCTCGGACGTCCCCGACGCCGGCCTCTCCGTTCTGGTCACGACGACCGGCGACGCAGATTTCGCCCTCGCATCAGCCGACCGCCTCGCCCGCGCGGCCTGGGAGGTTCGGGAGCAGTTCCTCGGCGGCGTGCTGACGTTCGCCACCGCCGCCGCGCGCATCCGCGCCGGCGGCGCGGCGGACAAACCCTGGCTGCTGGTCGACATCGGCGACAACCCGTGGAGCGGATCGCCCCGCGACAGCGCCGAGCTCGTCCGCTTCCTCATCGCCGAGCAGATCGATGGCGCCGCGGTCGCGATGGTCGTCGACCCCGAGTCTGTCCGGCGGTGCATCGCCGCAGGTCTCGGCGCCGAGGTCGATCTGGTGCTCGGCGGCAAAACCGACGCGCTCCACGGTGCCCCGTTGCGGATCCGCGGTCGCGTGCGCTCGATCGGCGACGGCCGCTACGTCAACGCCGGCCCGATGATGGCGCGGCTGGCGGTCGATCTCGGCCCGACTGTAGTGATGTCCACGACCGGCCTCGCGATCGAGATCCTGATCACCTCCCGCGCCGAGTCGCCGATCGACCTGAACGTCTTCCGCGCGAACGGGATCGAGCCGACCGAGTGCCCCCTCATCGCCCTCAAAGGCAAGGGCCACTTCCGTGCCGCGTTCGAGCCGATCGCCCGGGAGGTCCTGCTCGTCGAGGGCCCGGGCATCAGCGGCTCCGACCTGTCGCGACTGCCGTTCAAGAACGTCGCGCGGCCGATCTGGCCCCTCGATCCCGAGGTCGAGTACGAGTAGAACGGAGACCGCATGACCACGAAATCCGTCATCTGGCGCCGCACGGATGGAAGCGGAACGGAGCACGCCACGCTCGTCGTGGCCGAGGACGCGATCACCCTGCTCGGCACCGTCGTCACGGCCGAGGAGGGTCGGCCGCTCACGATCCGCTACCGCGTGGAGTGCGATCCCATCTGGCGCACCCGCTCGGTCATCGTCGACGCCAGCGGCGACTCGGCGACGACGACCGCGCTCGTGCAGGCGTCGTCACGCGGCGACGGCAGGTGGATCGGCACGACCATGCAGGGGGAACGGGTTCCGCTCTTCACCTGGAACGGCTGCATCGACATCGACCTCGGCTTCTCTCCGATCACCAATCTGCTCCCCATCCGTCGTCTGGCCCCGGCCATCGGCGAATCGGTCGACGTGGCGGCCGCCTGGATCCGTTTCCCCGGTTTCGGCGTTAAGCCGCTGCCCCAGCGATACACCCGCCTCTCCGAGTTCCGCTATCGTTACGAGTCGTTCGATCCCGGCTACGAGACCGAGATCGAGGTCGACGACCTCGGCCTTGTCGTTCGCTATGGCGACGTCTGGGAGCGGATCGCCGACTCCGATGGAGCTCAGACGTCGTAAATCCGAATGAAGGAGAGATGCATGGCCGATTCCCGCGAGATCCGCCAGCCCGGCGCCTACCAGTACGTCTTCGGACCATACGCCTAGCCTATCGCCCGCGCGGCCCCCGGTGAGCGGGTCACGGTCCACACCGTCGACGCCTTCGGCGGCGCGCTCACCAGCGAGGAGCAGACGCCGAGCTCGGTGATGGGTCCATCCATGAATCCCCAGACGGGGCCGATCTTCATCGAAAACGCCGAGCCCGGCGACACCCTTGCGGTCACCATCCACGACATCCAAGCCACCCGCGACTGGGCCGTCTCCTGCACCGTGCCCTACTTCGGCGGCCTCACCTCGACCCGCTTCACCGCGACGCTTCAGGAGCCGCTGGCGGAGCGCGTCTGGCTCTATCAACGGACCCCGAGCGGAGGATTCGCCTACCGCGACCGCTGGGAGGTCCCCTGGGCACCCTTCTTCGGCACCATCGGCACCGCGCCGTTGATCGAGGCGATCTCGTCGCTCACCCCCGGCGACCACGGCGGCAACATGGACGTGCCCGACATCACCGTCGGCAACGTGGTCCACCTGCCGGTACGCCACCCTGGCGCGCTCTTCTTCGTCGGCGACGCCCACGCCGCGCAGGGTCAGGGCGAGCTCTGCGGCGTCGCGTTGGAGATCGCGGCGAAGGGCACCTTCACCTTCGACCTGATCAAGGGCCGATCGATCGAATGGCCGCGGATCGTCGCCCCCGACGCGATCAAGGTCGTCGGCAGCGCCAAACCGATGGAGGACGCCGCCCGCATCGCCTACTCGGAACTCGTGCGCTGGATGGCCGCCGACTACGGCTTCGACCCGCTCGACGCCTACCAGCTGCTCTCCCAAGCCGGCGGCCTCTACGTCGGCAACATGGTCGACACCGTCCACTCGCTCGTCGCCAGCTGCCCGAAACGGTACCTCGACCCGAAATGACCGCGTCCGAACGCAAGGATGCACTGGCGGCCCGACCCCGGTGATCGTCCAACGGGATGCGCGGTCAACGTCACGCCGACGTCCACTGGGATGCGCAGGCGGCCATCACGTCGTGGTCGTCCACGGGGGTGCGCTGACGGACATCACGCTGACGTCCACTGGGATGCGCAGGCGGCCATCAAGTCGTGGTCGTCCACGGGG
>JBPCRG010000398.1:0-4312 GCA_050997095.1 Thermomicrobiales bacterium
GTCGTCGAATCGGCGAGCGGCAGTTCGCGTTTGCCTTAATGCGGCGGTACCATTGTCGATGGCCGCGCGTTTGCATAATTGCATAAGTGGACGCAGGTGAATCGACCGAAGGCCTCGGGCGGCTGGCCGGAGGGAAGGCGGTAGCGGGGACGTTGATGCGCGGTTGACGTTGCGGCACCGGTTCATTACCTTCATCCCAAGGCCGACGTCGCGGGAGACTGCGAGATCGACGATTGTGGACACGCCGCCACCGGGATGCCTCCGCCGAACGGCGGACTGCCGGAGGGAGTTCAACCAAGATGACCTTGACCAAGACCGTGCTCGAGCAGATCCATTCCCCGGCCGATCTTAAATCCCGCGGAATGGGCGAGCTTATGCAACTCGCCGCGGAGATCCGGCAGGAGCTGATCGCCGTGGTCCAGGAGACCGGCGGCCACCTCGGCGCGAATCTGGGCACGGTCGAGCTGACCATCGCGCTCCATTCGGTCTTCGAGTCTCCGCGCGATCCGATCGTCTGGGACGTCGGCCATCAGGCGTACATCCATAAACTGCTGACCGGGCGGCAGGATCGTTTCAACACGATCCGGCAGGAGGGGGGGATCTCCGGATTCCTCTCCCGCGACGAAAGCGTGCACGACGCCTTCGGCGCCGGCCATGCCTCGACCGCGATCTCGGCGGGTCTGGGCATGGCGGTCGCGCAGCAGTACCGTCCCGCCTCCGAGCGCGGCCGGGCGGTCGCGGTGGTCGGCGACGGCGCGCTGACGGGCGGCATGGCGTTCGAGGGCCTCAACAACGCCGGCAGCCTGAACGTCCCGTTCGTGGTGGTGCTCAACGACAACGAGATGTCGATCGCGCAGAACGTGGGCGCGCTCAGCAAGTATCTGGACCGCGTCCGCACCGAGCCGAACTACCGGCGCGCGAAGAGCGAGATCGCCGGGATGATCGACAGCCTGCCGAAGGGCGACCTGCTGCTGGAGCTCGGCAAACGATGGAAGGACTCGTTCAAGGAGTTCGTCTATCACTCGAGGATCTGGGAGGAGCTCGGCTTCACCTACATGGGCCCGGTCGACGGCCACGACCTGCGCGCGCTGATCGACGCGATGCGTCAGGCGAAAAAGGTCGACGGCCCCGTCTTCCTCCACGTCGTCACCCAGAAGGGCCGGGGATTCCCCGCCTGCGAGACGGACGGCGAGCGCGGGCACAGCGTCTCCGCGACCGCGGCGCCCCGGGCGGCGGGGTCGCCGGAACCGGCCCCGCGCTATCAGGACGTCTTCGCCCGAACGCTGATCGAGATCGCGAACGACGATCCGAAGGTGATCGGGGTCACCGCCGCCATGCCCTCCGGGACGTCGATGGGCAAGTTCCGGAAGGCCCATCCGGACCGCTTCTTCGACGTGGGGATCGCCGAGCAGCACGCCGTGACCTTCGCCGCCGGATTGGCGACGCAGGGGATGCGGCCGGTCTGCGCGATCTACTCCACGTTCCTCCAACGGGCGTACGACCAGATCGTGCATGACGTCTGCATCCAGCGGCTGCCCGTGGTCTTCGCGCTCGACCGCGCCGGATTCGCGGGCGACGACGGGCGCACCCACCACGGCATCTACGACCTCTCGTATCTCAGCTGCCTGCCCAACATCACGATCATGGCCCCGAAGGACGAGAACGAGCTGCGGCACATGCTGAAGACGGCGATCGACCACGGCGCGGGGCCCGTCGCCATCCGCTACCCCCGCGGCTCCGGGGTCGGGGTCGCGACGGACGAGCCGCTGCGCGCGCTGCCGATCGGCCGGGCGGAGACGCTGCTCGATGGGGACGAGGCGGCGATCCTCGCCGTCGGCGCGATGGTGGCCCCGGCGATGGCCGCGGCCGATCTGCTGCGGGACCAAGGCGTGCGCGTCACCGTGGTCAACGTCCGCTTCGTGAAACCCATGGACGAGCGGCTGATCCTCGATCTGGCCGGGCGTTGCGGGGCGCTGGTCACGGTCGAGGAGAACGCGCTCCACGGCGGATTCGGCGGCGGCGTGCTCGAACTGCTGGCGGCGCACGACGTGCGCGTTCCGGTGCGGATGCTGGGCGTCGGCGACCGGGTCTTCGAGCACGCCTCGCAGGCGCGCCTCCGCGAACTGGCGGGACTGGCTCCCGCGTCGATCGTCGGGGCGGTGCGGCTCGCGATCGGGGAGAAGGCCGCCGCCTCAAGATCGGACGCGATCGGCCGGACGGCGGACGCGACGGCGGCGCTCAGCCGGGCCTAGCCGGTGCGAGTTTCGGGCCAGTCGTCCGTTGAGCTGGGACCGTGAAGGTTCCCGTCTCGATTCCTGCTTCGCTTCGACCCTCTTGATCCAGGGGTATCAGCCGCAACCACGCGTCGTGGTTGTCGGCTTGCGCCATCGGCGCCCCAGAGCGTTCCGCTTCGTCTTCCGCCTCGGTGTTTTGCAATCGCGGTTTGTCTCATTTCCCAGACGACGAGATTCTTCCTGCGTCAGAATGACATGCGGGGCGGGCCTCCTCCAATGGTCGTCCGGAATGCGCTGTCCGAAGGTATCCGTCCTGCGCGACCTCGCGTTCGTCTTCCCCTTGCCCCCGAACTCGGGGCGGGTACCCTCTGGGTGCGGGTTGGGGGGATAGGGGGCTGTTCCCGTTCGACGACGACACAGGCCATTGGACGCGTCCATCGATGTGATCGGAGGGAATCGCGGGATGTGGGAGTACCTGCAGATCATGCTCCAGCCGGAGGCGAAGGATCTCGTGCAGATGTCGGCCGACGACATGGCGGCGTTCGATTCGGAATTGGCGGAGCTGGGCGCCGAAGGGTGGGAGCTGGTCTCGGCCGTGCCGATCGCGGGCCGGACGGGCACGGTCGCGCTGCTGTACGCGTTCAAGCGCCCGCTCGCCGACGAGAGCGGATAGGTGGCGACCGGATACCCCCTGGCCGGTCGTCTGGTCGGGCTTGGTCCGCTGCGGCGGGAGTTGGTTCCCCTCTACGCGGCGTGGAGCAACGATCGGGAGACGAGCCGCACGGCCGGACTCTCGTGGCCGATGACCGACGACGGAGCCGAGCGTGAGTATGAACGGCGTTCCTGGGCGGAGGACGGCGCCTATTTCACGATCCACGAGCTTGACCGTGGCTTGGCGATCGGATTCTGCCACCTCTACGAGATCTCGCAGCGCCATCGCCGGGCGAGTTTCGGGATCACGATCGGCGACGCGGAGTTCCGCGGTCGAGGCTGCGGCACGGAGGCGACGGGACTCGCGCTCTCCTACGCGTTCGACGAGCTCCAGCTGCGCAACGTGATGCTCACGACCGTCGATTTCAATCACGCCGGGATCCGGGCGTACCGCAAGGCGGGTTTCACCGAGTTCGGCCGCCGTCGGGCGTGCAGCGCGGCCGGCGGCCGTCTGGTCGATCTGATCTACATGGAGTGTCTAGCGGAGGAGTGGAGACGCCTCGGACTGGAAGAGGGTCTCGAGGTCGGCGAAGGTTGACGCGGGCGATGAACGGGCGGCCGCGGGCGGTATGCTAGCCTGACATGTCGGCCGTCGCCCGATGGGCGGCGTTCCGCCCGCCGCGGCCCTGCGGCTCCGCGGTTTCGAGGATGATGGAGAACCACGTGAGCGCCGAATCGGACGAAACCTTCTACGTCACGACCGCGATCGACTACCCCAACGGCACGCCGCACATCGGGCACTCGTTCGAGAAGATCGCGGCCGACGTGATCGCGCGGTACCACCGGCTGCTCGGCGACGACACCAGGTTCTGCATGGGGCTGGACGAGAACAGCCAGCACATCGTGCGGGCGGCGGTCAGCAACGGCATGAGCCCGAAGGAATGGACCGACCGCATGGAGGTCGGATTCCGCGCCGCCTGGGACGCGCTGGAGATCTCGGTCGATTCGTGGACGCGGACGACGGAGGAGCGGCACGTCCGGGCGTCGGTCGAACTCTTCGCGCGGGCGCAGGCGAGCGGCGACATCTACAAATCGACCTACTCCGGCTGGTACTGCCCGAACTGCAACAACTACTACACCGCGGAGGAGCTGGTCGGCGGGCGATGCCCGAACCATCCGAGCATCACGCCTGACTGGCTGGAGGAGGACAACTACTTCTTCGCGCTAAGCAACTACACGGAGCGGCTGCTCGCCCACTTCGAGGCGAACCCCGACTTCGTGACGCCGAGCATCTGGCGGCCGGAGCTGATGGCGATGCTGCGCGGCGGGCTGAAGGATTTCTCGGTCTCGCGCAAGATGAAGCCGGGAACCGACGCCTGGGGCATCCCGGTGCCCGGCGACCCCGAGCACGTGCTGTACGTCTGGTT
>JBPCRG010000414.1:0-2852 GCA_050997095.1 Thermomicrobiales bacterium
AGGGCGACCTGACCACCATCGAGGAGAAGTCGCTCGGCGCCGTCCGCAAGACCGGCGCGAGCCCGGTCGTCGGCGTCCTCCACGGCGGAGCCTGGGAGCGGCCCGATCAGCCCGGCCTCCACCTGCTCGCCCCCTTCTACGTCCGTGAGGAGGGCTGGACCGGCGGCGGCACCATCAGCGACCCCAACGGCGTCACCGAGCTGGCCGCCTGCGGGGCCCACCTCGTCGTCTTCACCACCGGCCGCGGCTCCGTCACCGGCTCTGGGATCGTGCCGGTGATCAAGGCCTGCGGCAACCCGGAGACCTACGCGCGCATGAGCGAGAACATGGACATCGACGCCGGGACGATCGTGACCGGCCACCGCACCGTCGCCGAGGTCGGCGACGAGATCCTGGCCCGGATCCTCGCCGTCGCGGCCGGGTCGCCCACGAAGAACGAGGAGCTGGGGCATTTTGAGTTTCATGTTTGATTTGGGGGGTCAGGGATCGGGGGTCAGGGGTCAGGGACGATCGCCGGCTCGGTGGTGGGGTTCCCTATTTCATTGAGGATGGCAATCCCTGACCCCTGACCCCTCAACGGAAAGGACGTGCCCATGCCAACGATCGAAAGTGCATTGACGCGGATCACGGCGGCGGCGACGTTGCGGGCGCTGGCGCTCGTGGCGACGGGCGAGGTGCTCGATCTTGGGTCGACGTACCACGCGGAGATGCCGTTCGCCTCCGACACGAAGGGCTTCTTCCCCTTCCGGCTGACGCGGAATACCTCGGCGAAGGACGCGGGGTGGGACGAGAGTTTCGCGGGCGTCTCGTTCAGCAACGAAATCGTGATGGGGTCGACCCACGTCGGCACCCATTTCGACGCGTTCTGCCACGTGCAGTACGAGGGGAAAATCTTCGGCGGCGCGACCGCGGCGGAGGCGGAGCGGGATTTCGGCTGGCGCTCGATGGGGATGGAGACGGTCAAGCCGATCGTCACCCGTGGGGTGATGCTCGACATCGCCGGTCTGCACGGCGTCGACCAGCTGGCCGACGACTACGAGATTCCGCTCGATGATGTGCGGCAGGCGCTGAAGCGCGCCGACGTCACGATCGAGAGCGGGGACGCGGTGCTGATCCGGACCGGCAAGATGCGCGACTTCACCGATCCGGCGGCCTACATGCGGGCGCAGCCGGGGCTTGGGGTCGAGGCCGCGATCTGGCTCTTCAACCAGGGCATGGCCGTGCTTGGGGCGGACAATTCGGGCGTTGAGCCCCACCCGATCCGGCGCTGGTCACCGCTTCTGCATGTGGAGATGCTGTACCGACGCGGGGTGCATCTGGTGGAATGGGTCGAGCTCGAGCCGCTCCGCGCGGCCGGGGTCTCGACCTTCTGCTTTGTCTGTCTGCCGCTCAAGTTGCAGGGCTCGACGGGCTCATGGGTGCGGCCGATCGCGATGCTTTAAGTCACGGAGAACGGGAAAGGCGGAGACGGAAATGGACGGCGACAATCAGATCGCGCTCTTCGACCGGATGGCGAAGGAACTCTACGTCGCGGTGATCTCCGACATCCTCGACGGACTCGGCCATCGCGGCCAGGTGCTGCGCGCGGAGATCCGTCCGGTGCGGAGCGACAGCCGCGACATCCTCGTCGGGCGGGCGGCGACGGTGCTCTTCGCGCCGATCTACGAGATGCCGGAGGCCCCCTACACGGTCCAGATCGCCGCGATCGACGCGCTCCGGCCCGGCGACGTCGGGGTCTTCTCGACCGGCGGAATGAAGGACGCGACCTTTTGGGGCGAGCTCTTCTCGAACGCGGCCCAAGTCCGCGGCGCACGCGGCATGGTGATGGACGGCTACCACCGCGACACCCGCAAGATCCTTGACCTCGGCTTCCCCGTCTTCTCCGCGGGGGCGCGGCCGCTCGACATCGCCGGCCGGGCCCAGGCGATCGCCTACGACGTGCCGGTGATGTGCGCGGGCGTGCTCGTGCGCCCGGGCGACATCATCTTCGCGGAGATCGACGGGATCGCGGTGATCCCCCGCGAGATCGCCGAGCAGACCGTGACCCTCGCCTTCGAGAAGGTCGCCAAGGAGGACCAGGCCCGCGACGACCTCCGCGCCGGCTCGCTGCTCGGAGAGGTTTGGGCCAAGTACAGGGTGCTGTAGTTCTGGGGCGTGCGCTCCAAGGCTTTATGGGATCTTCGTCAGAGCAATCGTGCCCTTCCACGCGGGGTTGAAAATCGCCCAGAGGGCACCCGGCTCAATCATATACGTCGGTTGAAACCGACTGCCGCAAGCCCCGTGGATTGAGTCTTTGCGATAGTCGTCGCTTTGAAGACCCGTCCGAATCGGCGGCAACAGCCCTTCCACTCCGCGAAACACTTGTGGCGAGGAGTCACGCCTCGGCCTCGGGATCGTCGCCGCCGTGTCAGAGGGTCCGCATCTCGGCGCACCCGGCCAGCAGGGAGGCGAGGGTGCCTTCGGCGTCGACGCGGCCGTCCTTCAACACGATGATGTGGTCGGCGCGGCGAAGGGCGGCGCGGCGGTGCGAGACGGCCAGGCACGTCACGCCGCCGTCGGCGAGGAGGCGCTCCCACAAGACGGCCTCCGTCTCGACGTCCAGCGCGCTGGACAGGTCGTCGATCACCAGGAGGTCGGCGTCGCGCACCAACATCCGCGCCGCCGCCGCGCGCTGCACCTGGCCGCCCGAGAGCTTGACGCCCCTGGTCCCGACCGGCGTCTCCAGACCCGCCGCCAGCGCCAGCAGGTCGTCCTCCAGCACGGCTCCCCGCACGGCGGCGGCCAGGGCGGCGGGGTCGTCGGGCAAGCCCAGGAGGATGTTCTGCCTGAGCGTGGCGCTGAAGAGGCGCGGC
>JBPCRG010000589.1:0-5125 GCA_050997095.1 Thermomicrobiales bacterium
GTCGAGCTCCGACTCCCAGGCGTCGATCGCGGTCGAGGCGGCGTCCGGGCCGGTCCGCTCGGCACGGTCGACGATGTCGTCGGCGACGCGGCAGTAGGCGTATGCGGCGAGCATCGCCCGTCGACGCTGCGGCGGCAGAAAGCGGCTGGCGAAGTGGAACGTGCGCCCGTGCTCGCGCGCGATCTCCTCGCACCGCTGCCAATCCGCCAACGTCGGTGCCACCGCTGTCATCGCCGTCGACTCGGTCATCGTGCTTCCGCTCTTGCGAATCCGGAAAAGGAACCTGAGAATGCCCCGTCGACACGGGTCTCGTCGCCCGTCCGCAGACATTCGGTGAATCATGCCCGATGCGTTTTTTCCCGCCACTCGATGCCGTAGCAAGGATTACGCCACCGTCGGAGGATCGGCGAACATGACAAAGGCCCACAATCATGCAGCAGGCAGATCGGTCTGAACGCGGGTGGCCCCCGAGGCGGCCGCCGTTCATGGTGCGCGACCGCTTCGAGGTGAGGGCGGACCTCTTTCCGCTCGGAGCGGTCTACAACGGAACCCTCGAGACCGAGCATTTTCTCCTCGACGAGCGTTTCCCCGCCGAGATCGCGGCCAAGCTCGATCTGCTCGGACGCGACGCGGGGCGCGTCAACTGCATCGGGACCGACGACCCCGCGGGTCTGGCGGAATCGCTCTGGCGGACGTTCGCGCTGCTGGCCCGCGACTGCCCGGCCGCGGTCGAGATGCGCCCGGACGGGGTCGCGTTGCCGCTGCATGGGTTGGCGCTTGTCGCTGAGGGCGCCGCGGAGCGCGTCTGCCCCCTGGTCGCTGCGCACAATCCGTCGCCGCTCGGCGCGCGCGTTCATGAGTGGCTGAAGGGTCGGCAGGGGGTGGCGCGTCTGCTCGACGCGGTCGCGCTCTCCTGCCAGGAGGATGTCGTGGTCATGCGCGGGGGAGCCCGCTCCGGCGCCGAGGCGCTGCACGTCTGCTTCCCCAGCGGCTGGGACCCGCGCGAGAAGCTGGGCGGGACGTTCGCGGCGATCCACGCGCCGATCGCCGACAGCGAGCGGCTGATCAAGGCCTCGCCGAACGTGATGCGGGCGATGCTTTCCGGCGGCCCTTTTCTGCGCTATGCGTGGGGGGTGACCCTCAATCCGCATCTCGACAACCACCCGGCGGCCCCGCGGCCCGTCTGGCGTCCGGAGTGGGACGACGATCCGGCGCAGGTGGCCAGACTGGCCCATCTGCGCATGGAGCGGCAGACCACCGCCGCGTTCCCCGGCCTTGATCGCGCCCTCTTCACGATCCGGGTCTACGTCGACCCGTTCCTCGCCCGCCTCGCCGCCGACCCCTCGCTGCGCCGGCGCCTCCGGGCGCTGATGGGCACGACGGCCCCGGCGGTGCTGGAGTACAAGGGCATGACCCGCATCGTCCCGCCGCTCCTGCGGTGGCTGGCAGAGACGGCCGACGGCGGCGACCCCGCAACCGGGGACCGGAAGTCCCCGGCCGAGTGGACGGAAGTCGGTTGAAACCGACCGACGGCGCTTGGGTCGAGTCTGAACGGCCAAAGGTTGCAAGAGATCGGATCTGCGTCTGGCTGGCCCATCGTGAGTCGGTTTCAACCGACTTTCGTTGGATCAGCCCGGACTTCCAGCCCAGGGCGGCGGGATGCGAAGGCCCGCGGAGACGCTAGACCCGACGGCACGATGCGCGCCCTACGCCGCCTTCCCCTTGTGCTCGGCGCGAGCCTTCCGGATGGCGGCGAGTTCCGCGTCGCCCCGCTCCTTGAGCGATTTGAGCCACTCGTTCTTGTAGGGCCGCAGCGTCTCCACGATCGTCTCCGTGATCACCAGATTGCGGTGCCACTTGCGGTCCGCAGGCACCACGTGCCAGGGAGCCCGTTTCGTCGAGCACTTGTCGATCGCGTCCTCGTAGGCCTGGATGTAGCTCTCCCACGAGCGGCGCTCGACCCAGTCGGCGGCGGAAAGCTTCCACGCCTTCGTCGTCTCCTGCTCCCGCGCGACGAGCCGCTCCTCCTGCTCCCTCTTGCTGATGTGCAGGTAGAACTTGAGCACGATCGTGCCGCTGTCGACCAGCAGCTTCTCGAAGGCGTTGATGTGCTCGTAGCGGGGGCGCCAGACGCGCTCGGGCTCCAGTTCGTGCACCCGCACCACCAGTACCTCCTCGTAGTGGGAGCGGTTGAAGACGGTCAGCATCCCCTTCTCGGGCGTCTCCTTGTGGATCCGCCAGAGGAAGTCGTGCGCCTCCTCGAGCGGGGTCGGGACCTTGAACGAGGCGACGCGGCACCCGGAGGGGTTCACCGACTTGAAGACGCTGCGGATCGACCCGTCCTTGCCGCTGGCGTCCAGTCCCTGCAAGACCACCAGCACCGACTGCCTTCCCGCGGCGTAGAGCAGCTCCTGCAGATCGCCCAGCTCGGCGGCCAGTCCGTCGGACTTCTCCTCGCCCTGCCGCTTCGACAGGCCGCCGTCGGCCGCCGGGTCGATGTCGACGAGATGGATCGCTTTCCCGGGTTTCACGACGATCGCTCCGCTCACGCTGCTCCCCTTCGCGGCTGACCGCGTCATTGCCCGACGCCGCCGGTCCGACGCCGCGGACCGCGCCGCGCCTCACGCCTCGGCGGCGGTGCGCTCCATCGCCAGCAGGCGCGCCTTTCGGTCCACGCCCCAACGATACCCGCCCAGCCCTCCGTCCGTGCGGACCACGCGATGGCACGGGATCAGGAGCGCGACCGGATTGGCGGCGCACGCGCCCGCGACCGCCCTCGACGCCGTCGGCGCGCCGATCGAGCGCGCGACCTCCGCGTACGAGCGCGTCTCTCCGACCGGTATCCGGCGCAGCGCCTCCCAGACCTGACGCTGGAACGCCGTCTCCTGAATGTCGAGCGGCAGATCGAGATGCGGCTCGCGCCCCGCGAGATGGTCGAGGATCCGGTCGACGGCGGAGTCGAGAGCGGCGCTGCCCGGGGTGATCGCCGCCGCGTGGTACTCGGTGCGGAGGCTGGCTTCGAGCGCCGCGGCGGCGTCGCCCAGCCGGACCGCGCAGATGCCCCGCGCGGTGGCCGCGACGAGCATCGTCCCCAGCACGGTCTCGCGCACGGTGAAGGCGATGGCAAGACCCGCCCCCGCCTCGCGGTAGGCGCGCGGCGTCATCCCCAGCTCCTCCCCGGGGCCCGCGTAGAGCTGGCTGCCGGAGGTGAACCCGGCGTCATAGTGCGCGGCGGTCACCGATCCGCCGTTCCGCAACCCCTGCTTGAGGCGCTCCATCCGCTGCTGCACCGTGTAGGCCCGCGGGGTGACGCCGCTGACCTGCCGGAAGACGCGCTGCAGATGGAACGGCGAGCAGCCGAGGCGGGCGGCGATCGCGTCGAGGGTGACGTCGCCGTCGAGGTGCCGGTCGATGTCGCGGCAGGCGCGCTCCACGAACGCCACGCGGGCGTTCCGCACATCCTCGGTCGGCCTGCAGCGTTTGCAGGCGCGATATCCGGCGCGCTGGGCTGCGATCACGGTCGGGAAATAGCGGACGTTCACCCGGTTCGGCCGCCGCGCCGGGCAGCCCGGCCGACAGAAGATGCCGGTCGAGCGGATCGCGTAGAAGACCTTCCCCTCCACGTCGAGGTCCCGCTCGGTCAATCCCCGCCACAGCCAATCCTCGTCGAACGTCGTGAAGTTGATCCGCGTCTGTTCAGCGATCATGGTGGTCTCTCCTCCTTGCCCGACGTTTTATGGCGTGTCTTCAATGCGCTTCCGGGTCCGGGCTCCCCATTCGGGCGATCGTGCCCTGCCAGGCGGGGTTGAAATCCCCCAGAGGGCACCCGGCTCAGTCCGGAAAAGTCGGTTGAAACCGACTATTGATAGTCAACGAGGATCGATTCCTTGTCACAGGCGTCACTTTTGAAGACTTGCCCGCAGTCTAGGGTCCTGCTTCGCGGATTGCGCCCGATTTCTTGCTCCCCAATCCCGATCGCCACAATCGCGGCGCTCCCAACCACGGCTCAAAGTCCATAGCCCAGAGCCCAAAACTCAAGCAAGCGTCGCGCCCTCCAACGAAAGCAGCTGCTCCTTGATCCGGACGCCGCCGGTGTAGCCGCCGATGCCGCCGTGGGCGGCGACGACGCGATGGCACGGCACGATCACCGGGATGGGATTGCTGCCGAGCGCGTTGCCGACGGCGCGGGAGGCGCCGGGTTTGCCGATGAGTCGGGCGATCTCGCCATACGTCCGCAACCCGCCGAACGGGATGTCGCCCGCGGCGGCCAGCACGGAGCGCGCGAACGGCGTCACCCCCGAGAGGTCGAGCGGAAGCTCGAACGCGCGGCGCGTCCCGGCGAAATACTCCCCAAGCTGGTCGGCGACGGGATCGCCCGAGCCCGGTCGGCGTTCGGGCGTGAAGCCGCGGCCGCGAAGCTGCGTCCGGAAGAGCGCCTCGGATTCGTGCGTCGCGAAGCCGATCTCGCAGACGCCCCGGCCCGAGACCGCGACGAAGAGCGGCCCCAGCGGGCTGGGCAGCGTCGCGTAGGCGGCGCGGTTGCCGGGCGGCGCCCTGAGCCCCTCGGATTCGGCGGGGGCCGGGTTCATCTCGAGGTCGTCGAGCAGGCAGTCGAGACGGCGGAACTCGCCCAGGTCCCGGCCGCAGTCGCCGCAGCTTTCGGTGTGCCGCAGCAGCCAGCGCCGATCGTCCGGCGCGAGTTCGCCGAGCACGTAGCCGGGCATCGCCTCGATCGCCGCATCGCAGCGGTCGCCGCCCCCGCGCTCGATCTCGTCGGCCCTGCTTTCGAGGTCGGCAGGCTGGGTCGGATCGGTCGGAGGGATGTCGTCGGGCGGGCGGTGTGGGCGCATCACCTGATCCAATCGCATGCGGGGCATTCCTTCGGGACGAGACGTCCGCTCCACGGGATCGGCGTCTCGGAGCGGTCAGAGGCGCTCATGGAATCGTTCCTTCAATTTGCGCAGGGCCTCGTGGACGTTCGCGCGGGCGGCCGGCTCGCTGCACTGCAAGGTCACCGCGATCTCCGCATAGCCCATCTCCTGATATTTGCGGAGGATCAGCGCCACCCGCTGCTTCTCGGGGAGCGAGAGCACGGCCCGCTCCACGTCGGCGAGCAGCGCCCGCG
>JBPCRG010000594.1:0-16610 GCA_050997095.1 Thermomicrobiales bacterium
GCCAGCAGCAGGGCCGCCAGCACCGAGAGCGCGGTCGCCCGCGAGAGCGCGCCCTTCGCGTTGGTCAGGAGCACGTCGACCGCGCCCCAGGCGGCGAAGGGCGCGGCGAGCCCGAGCAGCGCGCGCCGGGGGACCAGGCCGCGCTGGATCGCGTCGACGGACGCGCCCGCCAGCATCGCCGCCGCGATCCACTGCACGGCCAGGATCCGGCTCGGCACGTGCTCCTGCAGCACCCGGAACCCCGGCAGCAGGTAGAAGAGCGTGTGCAGCGGCGTCGGATTCAGGGTGAGGACCGAGACGACGACCAACAGCGCGAGGAAATAGGGGACCGCGTAGCGGCGCCGCGCGAAGAAGACCGCGAGCAACGCCAGCGCCAAGGTCGCCCCGCCAAGGTAGTAGAGGAGGGAGTAGTAGGTCGCGCCGTCGCTGAAGAGGCGGCCGACGAGCGTGGCGGCATCCCATCCGCCGGAGTAGTCGTGGCTGCCGGATCCGGAATACTGGCCGCCCGCGACGTTGGTCTCCCGGACCGCGTCCAGCCGCGGCAGCACCCCCGCCGCGGCGAGGGCGAGGCCCAGCGAAAAAGAGCCGAAACCCGCCGCCAGGCAGCCGAGGACGCGCTGCTTCAGCGGGCGCGGCCCAGGCGGCGAAGCCAGGAAGCGGTAGAGCAGGTACGAGCCGACGACCAGCATGCCGTTGTAGGCGCCCTGCCCGATCCACCCGGCCAGCATCTGGCTGACCGCGACCGCGGTGAGCGTCCAGGCCGCCGAGCGGCCGGTCCAAGTCGTGGCGCGGGCCGCGAGCTCGACGCCGATCAGGGCCGGCGGGATCCAGACCGCGAGTTGGACGTGGATCAGGCAGCAGCTGAGGTGGCTGGTGAGCGGCCCGAACTCGTAGGCCAGCGCGGCGGCGAGCGCGCCGACCGGGCGCATCCCGAGCAGCCGGGCGAGGACGAAGGCGGAGACGCCGGCGAGCAGCAGGTGGAAGGCGAGGAAGAGCTTGTAGGCGAGCACGGGCTTGAGGAAGGTGAAGAAGGCCATGGCCGGCAGGTACGTCCAGCCGGATTGCGGATCGCCGGCGAAGGGGGCGCCGCCGAACTGATGCGGGTTCCAGCCGGGGACGTCGAGCGCGCGCAGATGCTCGCCCATGAAGGCGTACCAGGGCAGGTAGAAGGCGGCGACGTCGAGGTAGGCGAGCCCGTTCCAGAGCCACAGCCTCTGCCAGGCGACGAGCGCGGTCAGCAGCAGCAGGCCACCCGTCGCGAACGCATCCGGACGATGGGCGCCGAGCCAGGCCACGCCCGGAAGGGTCCGCGCCTGCGGCAGCGTCCGCGTGCGGGGCGCCTCGACCGAGATCGCCGACGGCTGAATTCCGGGAAGCGGCGCGTTCAACGAGCCGTCGGCCATGCGTCATCCACGGTGCGCCGATGCGGGGCATCCGGCGCGCGAACCCGCGCGATCAGGTCGCCAATAAACGGGAGGCGCCCTCGTGACGCACGAATCGGGACACACGGAGGACGCTCATCGCGAGAGCGTCCGCCTCGGAGTATACAGGAGCCGAAAACGGAGATGGGGACGGGAGACGAGAGATGAGACATGATCGAGAGGAGAGATAAGAGATGGGAGACGGGGCATGAGGGAGGGCGGAGTGGTCCCATCCGACCATCCCGCGATCGCGCTCTTTGCCCGTCAGCCGTTTCCGCGAAGTTCGCGGACGATCTCCGCCAGCGTGCCCGCCTCGCCGACGTTGCCCGGGAAGACCACATAGGGCAGGAGCGGGAAGCGGGTCTCCGGGCCCAATCGCCAGACTGGGATGCCCGGCCGGATCTGCCCGAGCACGACGGCGCGGCGGACGCCGAGCGCCTCCGTGCCGATGTCGCTGGAGGTGATTCCGCCTTTGGCGACGATGAAGCCCGGACGCGTCTCGACCCCGGAGACGATCGCGACCAGCGCCGCCGAGACGCTGCGGCTGAGCGCGAGCTGGCCCTCGGCCGCCGTCGCCGTCTCGACATGGCGCGAGGTGCTGACGACCGGGGTGAACCCCTGTCGCAGCGCCGCCTCGACGGCTTGGGCGGCGTCCCGCACCTGCCGGTCCCGGACCGCGCCGCCGACCAGGATCTCGGCGACGCTCACCTCGATCGGGACCACGCCCGGCAGGCGGACAAGCTCGGCGAGCTGCTCGCCCGACCTCCGCACGTGCGACCCGACGACGACGAGACCGGGCACCCGCGGCGGAGCCTGCCCGCCCAGCAGCTCGGTCCGGGTCAGCTGCGCCCGCTCGGCGATCCCCGCCCGGGCGCGGACGAACGACGCCCCGGTCCGGTAGAGGAATCGCTTCCCGGCGGCCTCGATCTGGAGAAGCGCCAACGCCGCCACATGCAGATCGGCGTAGCCCGCGGCGTTGATCACCACCGGTCGGCCGTCGCGCAGCGCCGCCAGCGTCTGCGCGACCCTCTGCACCCCGCCGATGCGGGCGTCCTCGATCGAGACCGACGCCACGTCGGCGGCGGCGATGCGTCCCCCGCTCTTCTCGGCGACCCAGTCGCGCAGGTTGGAGGAGCGGTACGAGAACGCGGCGTCGCGCGCGAACTCGGTCTCCGCCGCCGGGGTCAACCGGTCGCCCTGCCGGACGTAGTGGACGTCGTCGATCGTGTACCGCCCGCCCTCGAAGAACGCGGGGCAGACGACCACGCCGTCGATCCGGCCAAGCTCCGCCGCGAGCGCGTCGGTCTCGGCGGGGAAGTGGCCGCGCAGCGTGGAGTCCGAGCGGCTCGCGACCGCGAACTCGACTCCGGTCTCCTCCGCCGCGATGACGAGATCCCGCGCGATCCCGCGATTCAGCTCCGCGGCGTCGTCCGCCGCCAGACTCCGGCTGTTCGTGAGCAGGAAGAAGAGCGGCGGCGCGGCATTCAGCTCGGCGGCCAGCGCATCCACGGGCCACCGCGCCAGCACCGCGACGTCATGGACCGTCTGCACCCCGGTCGGGTCGTCGTCGAGCGCCACGATCTTGCGGTCCGAGGCGAGCACCGCGGCGCGCACATCGGCGGGTGTGACATCGCCGCGCTCCGGCGGCAGACGTTCGAGCAGCGAAAGATCAGCCAATGCTCACTCCAAGCGCGCCCGCGACGCGTCCAATGCACCCAGCACCTGGGTCGTCGATCCAGCAACGAGGCCGTCATTGGCAAGGCGTTGGCGGGGCAGGATCGCTCTCCTCCACGCCGACTGCGCTCGAACGCGGTTTCCTCGCGAGCGTACCCACCCCTACTGCGCCAGATACCCCCCGTCGACCGGCAACACCACGCCGGTGATGAACGAGGCGTCGGCGTAGGCGAGGAAGAGGATCGCCTGCGCGACCTCCGCCGGGGAGCCGATCCGCGCCATCGGGTGCATCTTGCGGATCGCGTCCATGTATTCGGGACCGCCCGGCTCGTGGGCGAGCGCCTGCACGCGCTCCGTGTCGATCGTGCCGGGGGCCACGGCGTTGACGCGGATGCCGCGGTCGGCCCACTCGACCGCGAGGTGTTTCGTGATCCCGGAGGCGACGAATTTGGCCGGGCCGTACGTCGCCTGCCGCTTCTGCCCCGCCTCGCCCGAGATCGACGAGAGGCAGACGATCGACCCGCCGCCCGTCTTCAGCATCTCCTCGATGCTGCATTTGCAAGTCAGCCACATGCCCCGGCCGTCGACCGCCATCACGCGGTCCCACGTCTCCACGGTGGAGGTCAGAACGTCGTCGAGCGGGATGAACCCGGCGTTCGCGACCGCGACATCGATCCGGCCATAGGCATCGATCCCCCATCGGACCATCGCCCGCACCGTCGCCTCCTCGGAGACGTCGCCGGCGACCGCCTCTACCTCGGCGCCCTCCGCGCGGAGATCGTCGCGCAGCGCCAGTAGACCCGACTCGTTCAGGTCGTTGACGACGAGGCGGGCCCCCTCTCGGGCGAAGAGGATCGCCGTCGCCTTGCCGATCCCCGAGGCCGCGCCGGTCACCAACGCTGATTTGCCGTCAAGCCTACCCAATCCCGCCGCCATCGCCCTTCTCCGTTCCACTGCCCCTTTCCCGCCGCTACGCGATCGCGCGGTCCGCGTCCAGCTTGCCCGCCGCCGCGGCCGTCCGGAAGTGCTCGATCGTGCCCTTGACGCCGTCGCGGAACGGCCGCCACTCGACCGGGCCGATCGCCGCCTCGAGCGCGCTCTCGTCCATCGCCTCGGGGAAGGGCATCTTGCCGGTCTCGGCGGTGATCCGGCCCGCCATCTCCGGCGCGGCCGCGTCGATCGCCGCGATCACCTCCTCCATCGACGCGACCGACCCGTCGAGGTTGTAGCACTCCGCGCCTTGGACCTTCGTCCGCGCGCAGCGGATCAGGACGTCGGCGACGTCCTCCGCGTGCTGGTAGACGGCGGTTCCGCCGAAGGAGACGTGGTAGGGCCGACCCGCCGCCGCGCCGAGCATCGCCTTGGTCGGGGTCGAACTGATGCCCTGGTCGCGCCCGGGTCCGTAGACGAAGAAGGGCCGGACCCCGATCGAGGGCACCTGATAATCCTGCCAGTAGACCTTGGCCGTCCACTCGTCGGCCATCTTCTGGACGCCGTAGAGCGTGGTCGGCAGGAGGGCGGCATCGTGGGCGATCGGCCCGGCCGGGTAGGCGCCGGCCGGCCCGTAGACCGCGACCGAGCTGGCGTAGGCCAACCCCTGGATCTGTTCGAGGTGCCGCCTCACCGTCTCGAGCACGATCGTCGAGCCGACGACGTTGACGCGGGCGCCCTGGACCGGATTCGCCCGGACCATCGGCACCTGCAGCGCCGCCAGATGGAGGATGTGGGTGATCCCGTTCTCGACCACCGTCCGCTCGAACGCAACCTGATCGGTGATGTCGCCGTCGACCGTGTTGAGCTTCGCGATCCGGGCGGCGTCCATCACCAGCTCGAGCCGGTGCCGACTGCCGGGCAGGTCGTAGCTCCAGACATCGACCCCCTCCTCAAGCAGCGAATTCACCGCCCACGCGCCGATGCACCCCAACCCGCCCGTGATCAGAAAGCGTTCCGTAGACATCGATGCCCCTTCAACGAGAGATGAGAAATAAGAAATGAGAGATAAGAAGCCGACCTCAAGTGAGTTGCTCCCCCTTCCCCCCGACGATCGGGGGGAAGGGGGCTGGGGGGGTTAGGGGGCCGTCGGCCGACCCCCGCCCCCCAACGTCGGCACCAACCCCACCGCCCGCCCCGGCCCCGCGCTGCCGCCTTCGATCTTGAGCGGCAGGAAGATGAAGAACGCCCCGCGCGGAGGGAGGCGCTTGAGGTTGGCGAGCAGCTCCACGTACATCATGCCGCGGCCCAGCCCGAAGACGTGGGGGGGAACGCCGTCGTGGGCGGCGCCGACGCTGACGCCGTCGAGCCCGATCGTCGTCACCCCGCGGTCGAGCAGGAGCTGCAGCGCCGGGATGCCGGGAGTCGGCCAGCCGGGGCCATGCTTCATGATGAACGGGTCGAAGACGTAGCCGCCGCCCTCAGGGAACGGCACGAAGCGCTCGTCCCAGTCGCTGCGGAAGAGCACGATGTCGGCGGCGGTGAGCGGGCCGTGCTCCTCCTCCCACCGCGTGATGCGCAGCGGCGTGATCTCCGGGCTGATCCCGTCCGCGGTCGTGCCGTTCAGGTCGGTCACGTCGATCACCGCGGCCGGCCCCATCATCTTCGCGAGATCGAGCTGCTCGACCGAGACCGATCCGATCTCGGCGGCGTTCGCCAACCCCGAGTCGGGCGGCGGGATGAAATGGGACGGCGCGTCGATGTGCGTTCCGCAGTGCTCGTCGAGCGTGATCCAGGCCGTCTGGTAGGGTCCGCGGAACCCGTGCACCGGCTGCGCCTGCCCGGGGACCGGCGCGTACCAGTTGTAGATCTTGCGCTGGAACGGCATGTGGCTCGGCCAGGCCGCCGGCAGCTGCTCCGCCAGCGTGACCGTCAGATCGACCACCTTGAATCCGCCCATCGCCCCCAGCAGCGCGGCGAGCGACGGTTGTTCTTCCCCCGCCATCCGTTCTCTCCCGACCTGACCCATGCGGATCGCGTCACCCTTGCGCCCGCGATTCTCGCACACGGGTGAAGCGGGCGTGGAGGAGCGGAGTGGACCGCAGTCGGGGCAATGCGGCATCCGTCGGCGATCTGGCGGACGGTCGCTCACTCCGTGCGCGTCTGCACCTTCTCCAGCCGCAGCGCGACGACGTTGAGCAGCAGGGCGGCGACGAGGATGATGCCCTGGAGCGCCTCCTTGAAGTAGATGCTCAGGTTCGGCAGAAGGTTGAGCCCGTTGGAGAGGATCCCGAAGATCAGCAGCCCGAGGAAGGTGTTCTTGATCCCGCCCTCGCCGCCGAAGAGGCTCGTGCCGCCGAGCACGACCGCGGCGATCGTGCTGATCAGGATCTCCGCCCCGGCCGACGGGTTGGCGCTGTTCAGGCGGCCGACGAGCAGGATGCCCGCCATGCCCGCGGTCAGGCTGGAGATCATCATGCACATCATCGTGATCTGCCGCGTGTTCACGCCGGACATCTCGGCGGCCTCGCGGTTGCCGCCCGTCATGTAGACGTAGCGGCCGAACCGGGTGTAGCTGAGGATGATCTCCGCCAGGACGAGCACCGCGATCGCAAAGATACCGATCACGGGGAAGCCGTGCCAGCGGCTGCCGGCGCTGCCCAGCGTGTGGGCGAGGTCCGGCGCCGTGAAGATCGGCTGGCCCAGGGTGATGTAGACCGAGAGGCCGTGCGCGATGGTGAGCATCGCGAGCGTGGTCATGAACGACGGGATGCCGATGTAGGCGATGCAGTAGCCGTTGAAGAGGCCGATCCCGGCGGCGGCGGCGAGCGCGACCAGCACGCCCCAGTTGCCGAAAGCGTGCCCCCACTTCTCGTTCACCCAGAACCAGGCGGAGATCGTGCCGACGAAGGTCGCGACCGAGGCGATGCTCAGGTCGATCTCCGCGCAGAGCAGGACGAAGGTGATCCCGGCCGCCGAGACCGCCACCGCGCCGACCTGGGTCACGACGTTGAGCAGATTGGCGCTGGTGAAAAAGACGTCGGTCGTGAAGGTGAACAACACGAAGAGCGCGATCAGCGTCGTCAACGGAGCCAGAATCCGCGCATTCCGGCTCACCCAGCGCAACGCCGCCTGATTCGAAAGCATCACGACAATCCTCCGGATTGAGCCGTGGGCTTTAAGCTCTGAGCCGCGGGAATGACGCGCCAGTCGTCGTCCCCTCACGGCTCAAGGCCCAAAGCTCACGGCCCGTCACGCATAATTCATCAGAAGATCTTTGCTGACGCGCTCCCCGACAAATTCTCTGGTTATCCGGCCTTTGGACATTACCAAAATGCGGTCGGCCTCGGCCAGCACCGTCTCCGGCTCGGTCGAGAGCAGGATGATCGCGACGCCCTCGTCCGCGAGCGCCTTCACCAGGTCTAGCACCTCGCGCTTGGCGCCGACGTCCATGCCGCGCGTCGGCTCGTTCAGGATCAGCAGCCGCGGCTGTTTGGTCAGCCATTTGGCGAGCACGACCTTCTGCTGATTGCCGCCGCTGAGGTGCCCGGCCAGCATCTTCGCGTCTGCCGGGCGCACGCCGGTCCGCTTCATGAGCTCGCTTCCGATCGAGACCTCGCGCGGGTGGCGGAAGAACGGCGGGACGAGATCGCCCAGATGGGCCAGCGAGATGTTCTTGTAGACCGCGTGCCGCGGGAAGATCGTGGCCCGCCGGTTCTCGGTGAGGTAGGCGATGCCCAGGCGCTTGGCGTCGAGCGGCGTCTTCGGACGCACGGGAAGCCCGCCCAGGCGGATCACCCCGGAACCGGCCTTATTCTGCCCGAAGAGCACCCGCGCGACCTCCGTCATCCCCGCGCCCAGGTAGCCGAAGATGCCGAGGATCTCCCCGGCCTGCACCGACAGCGTCACGTCGGCGAAGGCGTTGGCCGCGGAGAGGCCCTCCACCTCCAGGGTCGGCGTCGTCGCGACCGGCGCGGGCAGCACGCGCCCCTCGTCCTGATACCCCTCGGCCAGGATCGCCGCGTCCTTGCCGATCATCAGCTCGATCAGCCTGTTCTTGGTCAGGCCCCGGCTGGGCAGCGTGGCGAACCGCTGGGAGTTCTTGAGCACGGTCAACCGGTCCGAGACCGCCAGCACGTCCTCCAGAAAGTGCGAGATGAAGATGAGGCTCTTGCCCCGCGTGCGCAGCTCGCGCATGAGCGCGAAGAGCCGCTCCGCCTCGGGCACCGAGAGCGCGGAGGTCGGCTCGTCGAGCACGATCACCTCCGCCCCGGAATAGACGACCCGCGCGATCTCGACCATCTGCTGGGCGCCCAGCGACAGGCCGCCCATCCGCGTCGTCACGTCGAGCTTGATGCCGAGCAGGTCCAGATGCGCCGCCGCCTCGCGGTTCATCCGCTTCCAGTCGACGAGGCGCGCGCGGGTGACCGGCTGGCGGCCGAGGAAGACGTTCTCGGCGACCGTGAGCGACGGCATCACCGTCAGCTCCTGATAGATCATCCCGATCCCGTGCGCCTTGGCGTCGGCGGGGGCGTTGAAGCGGACAGGCTGGCCGCGCAGCGTGATCGACCCCTCGTCCGGCGCGTGGACGCCGCTCAGGATCTTCATCAGCGTGCTCTTGCCGGCCCCGTTCTCGCCCAGCAGCCCGTGGATCTCGCCCGGTAGCAGCTCGAAATCAACCCCGCTGAGCGCGGTCGCGCCGCCGAACCGCTTGACCACCCCGTTCAGGGCGAGCAGTGGCTCGACCGGGGGGGTCGGGGGTCGGGGATCGGGGGTCGGGGGATGCCCAACCCCCGGGTCGGCGTCAGGGAACGGGGCCGACGGATTCGCGGTCTGCATCGATTCCAACTTTCCGTCGTCCCCGCTCCCCGACCCCTGGTCCCCGATCCCTAGTAGAGGAGGTTGTCCCCCAGCCAGGCGTAGCCCGGCGCGTTGTCCTTAGTGATCGGTCCGCCGTCGGCGCGGATGAACTTCGGGATCTCCGGCGAGATGTCCTTCTTGTACTTGTCGGTGCCGGAGACCTTCAGGTAGCCGGCCCAGATCGCGCCGCCGTGGATACGGCCCGACGGGTTGATCGTGGTCGCGACCATCTTGTCGGCCAGAACGGCTTCGCAGGCGTTGCGCAGACCGTCGACGCCGGCGATCAGCACCTTGCCGGCCTTGCCGGCGGCGTTGATGACCTCATAGCCCGAGAGCGCCATGTCGTCCGAGTGGAAGAAGCCGCCGACGACCTCCGGGAAGCGCTGGAGGAGGTCCTGCCAGAGCGACGCGACCTGGGCGACGTCCCAGTTTCCGGTCGACTCGTCGACGACCTTGATGTCCGGGTAGTTCGCCATCACGTTGTGGAAGCCCTTGGCGCGGCCCTGGGCGCCGGTGTGGGCGAGCGCGCCCTGGGTGTGGATGACCTGCCCCTTGCCGCCGATCGCCTTGACGAGCTCGGTCGTCGAGGTCTCGCCCATGTAGACGTTGTTCGGCTCGATGAAGGTCAGATGGCCGTACTTCGCGAACGCGTCCGGGTCCTGGATGATCCGGGTGTCCATGACCACCAGCGGGAAGCCCTTGGCGATGACCGCGTCGGTGCCGTCCTTCAGCGCGTCGGAGGCCGACGGGTGGAGGGCGACGAAGTCCCAGGTCTGGGTCGCGATGTTCTGGAGCGCGGTCAGTTGCTTCTCGATCGCGAACTCGCCGTCGAACGCCTGCACGTCGACGCCGAGCAGCGAGCCGAAGAGGATCGAGGTCTCGATGCCGTGGGCGACCCATGTCGACGCCGCGCCGACCTCGACCGTGGCGGCCTTGTACTTCTTCGCCGGCAGGTCGGCGGGCACGATCCCGAGGTTGTCGAGCGCCGCGGCCGCGGACATCCCGGGGCGGAATCCGGCCATCGCCGCGATCGCGGCCAGACCCATGCCCCCGCCGACGAACCCGCGGCGGGAGATGCTGTCCGAGATGAACCCGACTTCCTTGCGGTTCAGCCCCTTGCCGATCTTCTCGGCGATGGTCAAGCGTCGATTCAGTCCCCTCACGGTGGTCCTCCCATAGGTGCAAACGATCATCCCGGCGACGCACCGTCGCGCCGCCGGCAACAGAACCGCCAGACACGCGACGCGGCTGCGGCGCGCGGCAAGGCCGAGATCAACGAACCCGGCCGCGGCCGCGGGCGATGCGCCGCACAGGCCTTCGACCGACTTCCTGCGCACCGGCGGAGGCGAAGAGCCCGTTTGCCAGTGCGGCGACAAGATCCGATCCGCCTTTTGTGCGGACCGCCGAGGTTTTCTGCGTTGGTTTGGCTACTTCGGTGCGGAACGTACCACAAATGTCAAACGCGGGTCAATGTCGTGAGCCGTGAGCCGATGGAGTCTCCCGCTCGGCCGGACCCACCGATGGGCGCCCGGCGCCGAGATTGGGTAGGCTGACGACGGATGACGGCGCAAGCGCGGCGGAATGCGGAATGTCGATGCAAGCGGGGAGAGACGGTCGTGGGCGTGTTCGACGGACAGACGGCGCTGGTGACCGGAGCCGGCACGGGACTTGGCAAGGCGAGCGCGCTGGCGTTGGCGGCGGAGGGCGCGCTGGTCATCGTCACCGAACTGCCGGACCGGATGGAGCGGGCACGGGCGACCGTCGAGAAGATCGTCGCGGCGGGTGGCGCGGGCCGGGCGCTGCCGCTCGACGTCCTGGATCTCGCCGGCGTCGCGGCCTGCGTCGATCAGGCGGCGGCGGTGACCGGGCGGATCGACGTCCTCGTCAACAATGCGGGCGTCAACGTCCGCCAGATGGCCTTCGACGTGACCGAAGCCGGCTGGGACGCCACGGTCGACGTCAATCTCAAAGGCGTCTTCTTCGTCGCGCAGGCGGTGGGGCGCAAAATGCGCGACCAATCGCCGGCCGGGGGCGCGATCGTCAACATGTCGAGCCAGATGGGATTGGTGGGCTACTACGAGCGCGCGTCGTACTGCTCGAGCAAGGCAGGCGTCGTCAACCTCAGCCGCGTGCTGGCGATCGAATGGGCCCCGCACGACATCCGGGTCAACAGCGTCTGCCCGACGTTCGTCGAGACGCCCCTGACCAAACCGATGTTCGAGGGAAACCCCGAATTCTCGCGCGACGTCCACGCCCGGATCCTGAACCACCGCCTGGCCACGCCCGAGGACGTCGCCGCCGCCGTCGTCTTCCTCGCCAGCCCCGGCGCCGCCATGGTCAACGGCCACGCGCTCCCCGTGGACGGCGGATGGACAGCGATCTAGAGATAAGAGAATCAGAGATGAGAAAAAAGATATAAGGGAACCGCGGGGGCACCTGTTTATGCCCGTTCTCCTTATGTCTTATCTCTTATATTTAACATCTGCATCACGGATAATCGTAGTGCGGCACGATGCCGATGTCGCTGACGGGCCAGTTGGTGAACCATGCCTTGCCGACGATGTCGGCGATCTTGACCGGGCCGAAATAGCGCGAGTCCTGGCTGTTGTCGCGGTTGTCGCCGAGGACGAAGACGTATCCGGCGGGGATCGGACCGACGTCGCAGTACCGGGTCTCGCGGCAATAGGTGATCGCGCCGTTGATGTACGGCTCGTCGAGCGCGACCCCGTCGACGAGGACGCGGCCCTTCGCGAAGGTGACCGTCTCTCCCGAGAGTCCGATCACCCGCTTGATGTAGGGTTCGGTCGAGGAGACCGGCGGGTCGAGCACGACGATGTCGCCCCGCTGCGGCGAATGGAACGGGAAGACCGTGCGCTCCCCCTGGGCGTCGACCCCGGGCACCCAGCGCAGGAGGCGGTTGACGTCGAAGTGGTAATAGACCGTGCGGTTGACGAGCACGCGCTCGTGGTTGTGCAGGTTCGGGGTCATGCTCGCCCCCTCGACCTCGTACGGCAGCACCACCGTCCGGGCGCCGACGAAGACGAGCGCCGCCAGCAGCAGGGTCTTCATGATATCGGAGAGGCCGCGCGCCACGGACGACTCGCGCCGCGCCGCGGGCTCGGTCGTCGGATGCGGCTGCCCTGAAAGATCGTCCATGGAGATCCCCTCGTTCGTCGATCCGCACCGCGTTCGGTGCATGCCGGGATGCGGGCACCGCGTTTTCTGCCGCCAAAGACTCTACGCCGCGGGCGTGCCGATCAGTTTCATTGAGACGGGCTGACCGCGAAGCACCGGTACCCGTGCGTGGAAAGGACCAATAGATTCCGACGCCGCGTCTTCGACGCACCGTCGTCTTATGAAGGGTGTGTACTCCATCCCGTCCACCCCGCGCAAGACGGTGCGGTCGGATCGGCCGTCGAATGCGGCGCACGATACACAAACAGGACGCGCGGGGCGGTTCTCCCTTGCATCCCGCCGCGGCCGGTCCAACACTTCCGCCAAGCGCGCCCGACCCCGCGCCGCTCCGTCACACCCCGCTCAAGCGTCTGAGAGGCACCCGATGACATCCCGCCCGGCACTCCGCGCCATCCTCGCCCTGGCCGCCGCGCTCGCGATCATGCTCACGGCATCCGTCGGCGTCGGCCGCGCCGATCCGTCCGCGCGCGAGGCGGCGCCGTTCGATCCGGCGACGTTCACCGTCGGCTTGACCAAAGTCGTCGACGGGCTCTCCAAACCGGTCCAGATGGTCGACTCGGGCGACGGCAGCGGCCGCTCCTTCGTCGTGGAGCAGGGCGGCGCGGTCCGCGTCTTCGCGAAGGGCGCCCTCGCGGCCGAGCCGTTCCTCGACATCGGCGCCCGGGTCACGTCCGGAAGCGAGCAGGGTCTCCTGAGCATCGCGCTCCACCCCGACTTCGCCGCCAACGGCGTCTTCTTCATCGACTACACCGATCTCGCCGGAAACACCCAGATCGAGCGCTGGGCCCTCGCCAAGGACGCGCCCGACCGCGCCGATCCGGCCAGCGCGACGACCGTGCTCAGCGTGGACCAGCCCTTCCCGAACCACAACGGCGGCCTCCTGCTCTTCGGCCCCGACGGCAAGCTGTACATCGGGCTGGGCGACGGCGGCTCCGGCGGCGACCCGAACGGCAACGGCCAGAACCCCGGCACGCTGCTCGGCTCCATCCTCCGCATCGACGTCGACGCGGCGGCGGACGGCAAACCCCACGGCATCCCGGCGGACAACTCCTTCGTCGGCGACGCGAAGGCCTGCCCGGAGGTCTGGGCCTACGGGCTGCGCAACCCGTGGCGCTTCAGCTTCGACCGCGCCACGGGCGACCTCCTCATCGGCGACGTCGGGCAGGGGCAGTACGAGGAGGTCGACCTCAATCCCGCCGGGAAGGGCGGGCTCGATTTCGGCTGGAACATCATGGAGGGCTCGCACTGCTACAAGGCCGAGTCCTGCGACGAGTCGGGGCTGCGCAAGCCGATCGTCGACTACAGCCACGACGACGGCGGCTGCTCGGTCACCGGGGGCTACGTCTACCGCGCCGCCGCGATCCCCGCGCTGCAGGGCGTCTACCTCTACGCCGACTACTGCAGTGGGCTGCTGTGGGGCATCGGCAAGGACGCCGACGGCCATCGACGGGCATCGGATCCGGTCAAAACCGACCTGAGCGTGAGCTCTTTCGCGGAAGACGGCGACGGCGGCCTCTACGTGATCGACCTCAAGGGCGCGATCTACGCGATCGCCGCCGGATCCTGACGGAAGGCGGTCACGCGGCCGACCAAAGCTGGGCGCGGCGGGGCGACTGCGACGAGAAGGGCATCTGCGCGCCGAGATCGACGTAGCCGCTCCTGGCCGCCGCGACCAATGCAGACAGCCGATCCGTCGCCCCGAGTTTGCGCAGCACCGCCGCCGCGTGCGTCCTCACCGCCTGCTCCCCGATGCGCAGCGCCGCGGCGATGTCGCGGTTCGACGCGCCGCGGACGATCCCGTCCATCACCGCGATCTCGACGCCGCTGAACGACTCGGCGCCGTCGGTCGCCGCGGCATGCGCATCATGCCGGATCGCCGACGTCATCCGCGACGTGAGCGCGGGCCGCTTCAGCATGTCCGCCGCGATCGGGACGTCGCCCGCGTCGATCCGGGCGATCGTCGCGACCAGCGTCGGCACGTCCGACGCGGAGGGCAGGAGCGCATCGACGCCGTGCCGGAGGGCGAGCACGAGCCCGTCGTCGTCGACCACGTCCGCCAGCACGATGACGCCGGTCCGCGGAGCCGCCTCGCGCAGGGCGCGGCCGCCGCCGATTCCGTTCACTCCGGTCAGCGCGTCCTGCACGATCACGAGCGTCGGCTGACGCTCGATCGACGCCGCGACGCCGTCCAGAATCGCGGCCTCCTCGCGGACCTCCCCGTCGATGCCGTGCGCGTCGAGGATCCCGCGGATCCCGTAGCGCAGGACGGGTGACTGGGCGACGAGCAACACCTGATGGGAACGCATGCCTTCGGCTCCTGACCGCACGCCCGGCGTTCGACGCCGGTCGCGACGCTGCATCGTCGGTGTGGCGTCGGCGGACGGAGTCGGACCCGGTCGCGGATCGCCAGCAGTCGCCGAGCTGCACGTACAGGGCAAAGGTACCCAACCGAATGCCACATTCGAATAGCGCGGATGGGGGTCACGGAGCGGGAAGGAGGTCACCCTGCCCTATTGGGACCGATGGGCTATCCGGCGGGGCTCAGGCGGCGATCCCGCGTTTGGCCGAGGCGAAGGGCGTCGGCGTGCTCATCGCCGCCGCGTCTCGCCAGTGCGCCGACCACGCCGAACGCGCGGACGACCGTCCGCAGTCCCGACCGACCGGCCGCGTCGTCGTCGGCGGTCGGGCGCTCGCGGCTTAGGGAACCCGTGTCCATCCGAGCCGTTCCGGGAGCGGGCGGAGTGGACGGCGGCGATGACGCGTCCAACGGGGAGAGGTCGATCAGACTCGTGCGCAGTTTCCGGAGCCCGAGCCGCATCCGGCCCTTGATCGTGCCGAGCGGAGAGCCGGTGCGCTCGGCGATCTCCTGCTGGGTCAGTCCGCCGAAATACGCGAGTTCGATCGCCTCCCGCTGCTCGCCCGGCAGCGCGTTCAGCGCGGCGCGGATGGCTTCCGCGTCGACATGCGCGGCGACCTCCGCGAAGACCTCCTCGCCCTCGGAGGCCAGGCGGAACGCGACATCGTCGATGGGGGTGTCCTGAAGCGCGCGCCCGTGCCGTCCGCGCCGGCGGTCGATCGCCGCGTTGCGCACGATCGTCAGCAGCCATGCGCGCACGACCCCGCGGGAGACGTCGAACGACCCGACCCGGCGCCAGACCGAGAGGAACGCGTCCTGGACGGCGTCCTCGGCCGCGCCGTGGTCGTCGAGCACGCGGTAGGCCACCGCCATCGCCAGCTGGCTGTACCGGTCGTAGAGCGCGCCCAGCGCCGCGGCGTCGCCGCGGGCGATCGCCGACAGCAGCGTCTCGTCGCTCGCCGCGTCGGCGCTCATCGCGATCTCCGGAGCGGCGTAGACTGCCATGCGGACAATGGGCCCTTCCTCATGCCTCGGCGCGCCACGCCGGACGGCGGCCATATCCGGGGCGTCGCGTCGCCCGCCGGATGCTGCCGCCCATCATAGGGGCAATGGTCCGTGCCGCGCCGAGGCCCGATTGCGGTTTCGCAGGCCATCCTACGCTCCCATCGCCGGAAACCCTCGCTCCTGCCAGCGCCGATACTTCCAGACGCTGATCGCCCGGCGGATCTCGCGGACGCCGCGCCAGTCCATGTTCGAGAGCATCAACAGCGCCTCGTCCGGCACGACGTCGACGCTCACGACCGACTCGAACCCGTGCCGCCGCAGGATGTGCGCCAGCCGCGGCGACAGCGGCAGCGACTCGACCGGCGGCCGGTGTCGCCGGAGCGCCCGCGCGACGATCTGCTCCGCCACGCTCCAAAGCAGGATGGGAACACCGATCACCAGCCCGGACATCGCCAGCCAGCCCACGGAGATCATGACCGTCTCGGCGAAACGCGGGCTGACCAGAAACGGGCCGAAGACGACGGCCGCGCAGAGCGTGACCAGAGCGAACGAGCGGCGGATCGGGTTGGTCGCGAAGGGGTCGGCGAACGAGCCGCCGCCGGGACTCTGCCGGCAGCTCCGCCAGCTCACGACCGGCCGATGACGATCCGCGCCGTTGCCAAGAGCACCCACGACCACATCCCCGCCCGCGCCCGCGCCGCCCTCCGAAGACGCGCGCCGACGCGAGGACTCATCGCCGCGACTCTATCAGGCCCGGCCGGCCGCGGCAAGAGCGCGTGGATGTCGAAGCAAAGGGGGCTGCTCCTCGATTTTGAGGCACCTGCCCATGTGCGTCGCCAAGTGCAAGCCTCATATGGGCGCGATAACGCGAGCCACATTCGAGCACGAGAGCGAGTTCGATGGTCGGCACGCTCGTGATGTACACTCGGTGAAAAAACAGGACGGGATGCCCTCGGCGCGGCCGCGGGCGGACCATCGATGAGGTAGTCCCAACGATGGTTCCAGCCTCGATCGTTTCCGGCATGCGGCCGCTCGGGTTTGACGGGCTCGTCTTGGTCGCCACCCTCGTGGTCACGATCTGGTGCACGGTCAGCGTCCGCCGGGAGCGTCTTCAACTGTCCCTTGAGTCCGAAGCCAGTCTTCCGATCGGGGTAGCCCCACCTCCGGAC
>JBPCRG010000023.1:0-7406 GCA_050997095.1 Thermomicrobiales bacterium
CGTCTACATCGCCAGCGGCCGCACGCTCTTCGCGGTCGACGAGCGGACCGGGGCGGAGAAATGGCGGTATGCCGCCGGGTACACCATCGAGACGTCGCCGGTCGTCGTCGACGGCCTCGTCCTGATCGGCGGCCGCGACGGATTTCTCGACGCGATCGCCGGGGACGGACAACCGTGACGGACGTACCGCCGTCACGCGCTCCGCCTATCGCATACCATAGGGCGCTGTGGCCCGGAGCCGGTCCGCGCAAATCGCAGCGGGTCATGCAAACTGACGGGATTCAAACCACATACGCTCAACGGCATGCTGGAGGCAATCGAACGTGAAGCAGATCCAGAACATCGAAGCGACGTCGCCGCCGGCGTTCCACGAAAACGGCAATGAACCCAACGAGCCGACGACCGATGCAAGCGAGGCGATGGCAGTGACCGACCCGTCGATTGACCACGAGATCGAATTCAATTACGAGGCCGACGCGAGCGCGGCCTTCGAGCAGGCGCTGGAGGAGCGCCCGCCCGCCGACGCGGCCCCAGCCGAAGCGGTCGCGAATCCGGGCGACGATGTCCCTTCGCGCGATGACGTAGAAGAACCGCCGATGGACGAACCGACGTCAGCCATCGCCGCGTCGCCTCTCCAGTCGCAGGAGACCGCCGAATCGGAAGCCTCCGCACTCCCGCTCTTGGCGATCGACGAGATTCCCGAGACGTTCAGTGAGCGGCGCACGGTGCCCGCCGAGCCGACGGTGTTCGGCGAGACCGCCCAGTTCGTCGCCGAACAAGCGGACACCGACGGATCCGCGCCGCAGCCGGAGACGAGCGAAGGCGGCGACGCGGGGTCCGCTCCCGCGACCGACGCCGACTCGGACGCTCCGGCTGCTGATCAGCCCGGAATCGATGCGGCGGCAGGCGACGTCGACGCCGGGGCGCCGGCCGCCGGTGAAGCCGAGACATCGGGCGGCAAGCAGCGCGCGCCCGCGGAGCCGATGACCGCCGAGCGCCTCGATGCCCTCGAGGAAGAGGTGACGGCCGCTCCGCACAAGGTCTACTCGCTCGGCAAGGTCCGTCGCGCGATCGGCGGGGCGAAGGGCGGGGACGAGGAGTCCCTCGCGTTCAAAGCCCGTCTGAAGGCGCTCGACGCCCTGATCACGGCCCAGATCGGGGAACGCAAGGCCGCGAAGGAGGCGATCTGCGAACGCGCCGAGACCATGAGCACCTCCACCGAGTGGAAATCCACCGGCGAGAAGATGAAGGGCCTGTTCGAGGAGTGGAAACTGATCGGCGTGGCCGGCCGCGAGCTCGACGACAATGTCTGGCTGCGTTTCGTCTCCGCCCGGGAACTCTTCTCGAAAGCGCGCTCGACCCATTTCGAGGAGCGGCAGGCGACGTGGGCGGCGAGCCAGGCCAAGAAGGAGACGCTGTGCGCCGAGGCCGAGGCGCTGGTCGACTCCAGCGATTGGCGCGGCACCGCCGAGAAGATCCGGGATCTGCAGGCCCAGTGGAAGGAGGCCGGCTCGTCCGGACGTGAATCCGACGAGGCGCTCTGGACGAGGTTCAACCAGGCTAAACAGGTCTTTTTCGATCGACGGACCGAGACTTGGGCCGCAAGCGCCGAGCAGAAGGAGGCGTTGATCGCCGAGGCGAATTCGCTCAAGGAATCGACCGACTGGCGCGGCGCGGCCGACGCGATGAAGGCGATGCAGGCGAGGTGGAAGGAGATCGGTTCCGCGGGCAAGGCGCAGGAAGACGACCTCTGGCAGCGGTTCCGCGCCGCGACCCAGGTCTTCTTCGAGCGCCGCTCGGCCACGTTCGACGATCGACGGAACGAGGAGCGGGAGAACCTCGCCAAAAAGCAGGACCTCGTCGCCAAGGCCGAAGCGTTGGCGTCGTCGACCGACGTCCTCGCCGCCTCCCGCGAGGTTAAGGATTTGCAGGCGCAGTGGAAACTCGTCGGCCCGGCGCCGCGGGAGAGCGCGGACGCGCTCTGGAACCGGTTCCGGACCGCCTGCGACGGCGTCTTCGAAAGCGGATCGGATGAGCGCGACCGGATGCAGACGGAATGGCAGGTCCGGATGAAGGACGCCATGTCCAAGAAGCGGGTCCAGCTCCTGACGGTCCGGGAGTCGATCGTGACCGACGAGAACAACTTGGCGCGCTGGCGCGACATGCTCGCCACCCGCACCTTCGGCGGGAGCACCAAAGAGACCGAATCGAGCCTCGACGCGAAGATCTTCGACGCCATCGCCAAAATCCGCGACAAGAACATCCGGGTCGAAGAGCTCCGCGCCACGATCGTCGACATGGACGCGAAAATGAAGGACTGAACGGTCGCCCGACTACCCTCGCGATCGCTCCAAAATGGAAACGCCCTCGTCCTAGCCTCGGAGAGGCTTTGTAGGTTGAGCCCCGGGTTTCACCCCGGGGAACCCACGATCCAGAAACCGCGGCTCTATCCCGTATTCTTCAGCGCACCCGCGATCCCGTTGATCGCCAGCAGCACCGGCCGCAGCAGCGCCTCGGGGCGGCCCTCCGCCCGCAGCCGGCGGAGCAGGTCGAGCTGGATGAACGAGAGCGGATCGACGTACGGGTTCCGCCGCTCGATCGAGCGCTGGAGCACCGCATCGCGATCCAGCAACCGGGCCTGACCGGTGATCTCGAGCACGAGCGCCGCCGAGACCTCATATTCGCCCCGAATGTTCGACCAGACGCGTTCGCGCAGCGCCACCGGCTGCACCAGCTGCACGTACCGCTCGGCGATCGACAGGTCCGCCTTCGCCAGCGCCAACTCCGCGTTGCTGAGCACCGCGCCGAAGAACGGCCAGCCCAGCTCCATCTCCCGGAGGAACTGGACGCCGAACTCTTCGCGCCCGCGGACGAGCGCCGCGCCGAGACCGTACCAACCGGGAAGGATGATCCGGGCCTGCGTCCACGAGAAGACCCAGGGGATCGCCCGCAGATCCTCGATGCGGACCGAGCCGCTCCGGCGCGCCGGCCGGGAACCGAGCTTCAGCCGCGCGATCTCCTCCATCGGCGTCGCCTGCTGGAAGAAGCCGACGAACTCCGGGTCGTCGTAGACGAGCGCGCGATAGGCCTCCGCGGACCACTCGGCCATCCTCGCCATCGCGGCCTCGAACTCCGGGAAGCGGGCGGTCTCCGCATAGGAGAGCCCGCCGGCCGCGCTGACGAGCACCGCGCCCGCGACGAGCTCGAGCTCACGTTGCGCGATCTCCGGCAGGGCGTATCGCGCGGAGACGACCTCGCCCTGCTCGGTTAGCTTGATCCGCCCCTGGACCGTGCCCTCCGGCTGCGCCAGGATCGCGACGTTCGCCGGCCCGCCGCCGCGCCCGATCGACCCGCCGCGCCCGTGGAAGAAGGTGAACGCGACGCCGCGGCGCTTGAAGAGCGCGGCGAGCTCGACCTGCGCAGCGTAAAGGGCCCAGGACGACGCCAGATAGCCGACGTCCTTGTTCGAGTCCGAATATCCGATCATCACCTCCTGGCTGTCGTCCCACGACGCCACGGCGTTCCGGTAGACGGCGAGGTCGAGCAGCTCCGCCATCACGGCCGCGGCTGAGGCCAGCGACGATCCCTGCTCGAAGAGCGGAGCGATCATGAGCGCGGCCGCCTTCCCGCCCACGTCCGCAAGCCCGGTCTCCTTCATCAGCAGCAGCACTTCGAGCACGTCCGAGGCGGACTCGGCGGCGGAGATCACGTAGGTCTGGATCGCGCCGCGATGATCGGTGGCGAGCACCGTCCTCAACAGCCGAAAGGTCTCGACCACGTCGCGGCCGATCGCGGAGAGCGCCGCCAGATCGGACGGGATCAACGGACGCGGCTCGTTGATCTCGCGCCGAAGCAACGCGACTTTTGCCGACTCCGGCAGCGCGGAATAGCCCGGTTCGACCCCGGTGAGGGCGAAGATCTCCGCCAGCGCCGTCTCGTGCCGGCCCGAATGGTCGCGGATGTCCATCCGGGCGAGGTGGAACCCGAAGACCTCGACCTGACGGATCACGTCGTGCAGATCGCCGGCGACGATCAATGGCTCGCCCTGTTCGAACAGCGCATCCTCGATCACCCGCAGGTCGGCGACCAACTCCGCGGGTTCGTCGTAGGCGCCCGGAGTGCGGCGCCGTCGGGCCGAAAGCCGCTCCCGCATCAGCGTCAGCAGCTGCCGGTAGGGTTCGTCGCCGTTGCGTCGCGCGAGGTCGGCGGCGAGATCGGGGAAGAGCGCGCGGCAGCGGTCGGTCAGCGGCTCGATCCGCGGCACGGGGCCTGTCACCAGGGTCGAGACGGAGATCCGGCCCGCGAGCGTGATCAGGCGGTCCTCGAAGAATTCGAGCGCCGTGTCGCCCATGATCCGCAGCGCCTCCGCGGTCAGCGCGGGCGTCACGTTCGGATTGCCGTCGCGGTCCCCGCCGACCCAGGACCCGAAGGTCAGGAAGGGCGGGACCGGAATCGCCTCGCCGGGATAGCTCGCGGCGATGGCCTCCTCCAGGTCGCGGTAGATCTGCGGAACGACGTGGACGAGCGTGGAGCGGAAATGGATCAGCCCCGCCTGCAGCTCGTCGATCACGGTCGGCTGCACCGCGCGGACCTCGTTGCTGCTCCACAGCTCGGCGATCGTGGCGGCCAGCCGGGTGCGGATCCGCGCCTCCTCGCCGGGCAGCGTCCGGCGCTCGTCGAGGTCGCGCAGGATCCGGAAGATCCGGCCCTGCTTGTCGATCACGGTCCGCCGCCGGGCCTCGGTGGGATGCGCGGTCAGCACCAGCCTGATGTCCGCCCGGAGCAGCAATGCCCGCAGCTCCGCGGCGGTCACCCCGCGCTCCCGCATGATCGCCACGGCCTCCTTGATCGAGCCGCGGCGCGGGAGCGGGTCCATCTCGGCCTCCCGCAGCCGGATGCGGCGGACGCGCTCGGCGTCCTCGCAGAGGTTGATCAGCTGGAAATAGCTGGTGAACGCCCGGATCAGCATGCTCGCCTTGTCGAGCTCCAGATCGGCGACGAGGGCCTGGAGCCGTTCACCGGCGTCGGCGCGCCCGGCGCGGAACTCCTTGCCGAGCGCGCGGACCTCCTCCTCCAGATCGAAGGCGGCCTGCCCGGCCTGGCTGCGGATCACCTCGCCCAGCAGGTGGCCGAGCAGAAAAATGTCCTGCGACAACGTTCGCCGTGACGGCATCCGCACCCATCCCCCGCCCGCAGGCTCGTCAAGCGCCCATCTCTGTTCGGGCATACTACCAGCGGAGACGCGGTGAACGGGTGCCCGACGCCTGATTGCCTGGTCGATCCGGGAGCGGCATTGCTGAGTCGAGGAGAAGCGGCCCATCCCGCCGTCTTCGTGATTCCGTTGGCCGCTGCGATGGGGCTTGGTCGCGGAGCACCGACGAGATTCTTCCTTCGTCAGAATGACATGGGGCGCGTCTCCGCCTCAGGCGGGTCGCGACAAAGGATTAATCGTTTTGAGCCGTCGAGTGGGAACATCGGACTCGAAGCAGCGGGGCGAGTGACCACGAGTGTTGCGATTCATCGGCGTGAATCGCGCCGACTATGCGAACAAAGGAGTGTCGTGAGCAATCGACGCGAATTCCGGATCGCTGTGATTCCCGGCGACGGCATCGGCAATGAGGTGATCCCGGAAGGGCTGCGGGTGCTTGAGCGGCTGGCGGAGCAGAGCGGAGGCGCCCTGCGCTGGACGTTCGACCACTTCCCGTGGGGCTGCGACCACTACCTGAAAACCGGGGCGATGATGGACCCGGACGGGCTCGAACGCCTGGCGGGCTACGACGCGATCTACTTCGGCGCGGTCGGCTGGCCCGGCGTTCCCGACCATGTCAGCCTCTGGGGGCTCCGCCTCGCCATCTGCCAGGGCTTCGACCAATACGCCTGCGTGCGGCCCGTGCGGCTTCTCCCGGGAATTCGGAGCCCCTTGCGCGACGCGACGCCCGAGACGGTCGATTGGATGGTCGTCCGCGAAAACTCCGAGGGCGAATACGCCGGAATCGGCGGCCGCGCGTTCGCCGGCCGAGGCCCCGGTCAGGAGACGGCGGTCCAGTCCGCCCTCTTCACCGAGAAGGGCTGCGAGCGCATCATCCGCTACGCCTTCGAGCTTGCCTTGACCCGAAAGCGGCAGAAGGTCACCAGCGTGACCAAGAGCAACGCCCAGCAGTACGCGATGACGCTCTGGGACGACGTCTTCGCCCGCGTCGCCCGCGACTACCCGACGGTCGAGACCGAGCAGTGGCTCGTGGACGCGATGGCCGCGCGCTTCGTCCTGCGCCCGGAGACGCTCGAGGTGGTCGTCGGCTCGAACCTCTTCGGCGACATCCTCTCCGATCTCGGCAGCGCGCTGGCAGGCAGCATGGGGATCGCGGCGAGCACGAACATCGACCCGGAGCGCCGCCATCCCAGCATGTTCGAGCCCGTCCACGGCTCGGCGCCGGACATCGCCGGCAAAGGCATCGCCAACCCGATCGCGGCGATCTGGTCGGCGGCGCGGATGCTGGACCACCTCGGCCTGGCGGCCGAGGCGGCGCGGGTGATGCGGGCGATCGAGCACGCGACCGCCTCGGGCGCGGTCACGCCCGACCTCGGCGGGAAGTGCTCCACCGTCGAGGCCGCCGACGCGATTTTGGCCGCGATCGTCGACTAGCGGTGGACACTCCGGGGAGCGGACGATCGCGCAGGAAGGGATGAACCGATGACGAAACCGCATCTCGGGCTATTCGATTTGAGTGAGGAGACGGGGCGCCTCGCGCCCGGAAGCGGCGAATCGGGACGGCGCGCGGAGATCCTGATCATGAACGACCGTCTTCGCGTCGTGCTGATCAGGATGAAGACGGGCGCGGTGATGAAGGAGCATTCGGCACCGGGGCCGGCCACGGTCCAGGCGTTGAGCGGTGCGTTCATCCTCTCAATCGCCGGAATCGAGCATGAGATGTCGGCAGGCGGATTGATCGCGTTCGATGGCGGGGTCCCCCACAACGTCCGCGCCATCGGCGACGGTGCGCTGCTGCTGACGATCGCCTGGGCGCCCGATTGGCACGGCGATGACGGGGATTCGGACGACATGGCGTAGCGGCGGTGCTCCCCGCTACCGCTGAGACTGACGCCCTCGGTTGTTGCGCTTGAGGCGGGCAAGCATCTGGTCCAGCGGCAGCGTGTTCAGGATCCGCTCCGGCGGCGCCCAGGCGCGTTGGGCGACGCCGACCGCGTACTCCACCGCGCCGAGACCCTCCACCGAGTGCGCGTCGGAGTCGACCGAGAGCATGGACCCTGCGGCCAGCGCGAGCCGCGCGTGCGTGTCGCGGAGGTCCATGTTCGGCCCGTTGATCTCCAGGATCGTCCCGTTCTCCGCCGCCACGGCGGCAAAGGCGTCGAGGTCGAAGTCGCCGCACGGCCAACCGCCGAGGATG
>JBPCRG010000029.1:0-4198 GCA_050997095.1 Thermomicrobiales bacterium
AATCGACGCCGACGAGATCCTTCGTGCCTCAGGATGACCCCCTTGATTGTCATTCCGACGAAGGAAGAATCCCGTCGTGGCTTCGCACCCCGGGCACATGGCGATGCGCAAGGTATGGCACGTTCGCCCGAATGAGGAGCGGGGGAGCCCCTTGACTACAGGCCCAAATGTTTCGTCCATCACCGACCGGCGAACCGGAACGGGGGGCGACGAGATCCTTCGTGCCTCAGGATGACGGCGGAGGTGGCGGCTCCGGCCCGTCAATCGATGGTGGACGGATCCCTCGTCAGGACGCCTCGACCGGCCGCTCGATATCGGTCTCGCGGTCTTGGCCGACGAGGCGGTTCCAGAGCTCGTAGTCGGTGTCGCGCTTCGCGACGTACCGCTCCCCCGACGTCGCCTCGTGCCCGCCCAACGCCTTGAACGGGCCGTCGCCGAGCCGGTTCAGGTCGACGTACGTGCCGCCCTGATCCAGCCGGACCCCGGGCTCGAGCACCGACAGGCGGGCAAGTTCCTCGCCGTCGAGCCCGGGCAGCTGCTTGCGGATCTCCTTGTCGTCGGACGCGAGGATGCTCTCGTCCGCATGGCCTCCGGGCTGGCCGGTCACCGCGGGCGCCATCTGCTCGGCGAAGCTCGAATCCTCCGGCTCGGGTCCGGTCGGGTTCGTCAACTCCTCGCGGCGCACGTCGTGCGTCTCCGCGTGCTTCGCCTCCTTGCCCCCGCGGTCGGAGTACGGTTTGCGGCCATCGCCGGGGCTGTTGTCGTCGGACATCGAAAGCCTCCCTCATAGAAACGTCGGATTCGCGGCGCACGCTGGGCGCCGCATTTCGATACATCCAGATTTCATGCCACGATTTCGGGTGGTGGGAGGTAGGCAGTGAGTCTGCCGGTTGTCTCCCCGCCGCCGCGCTGGTACGATCACTCACGGCTCGAAGCCCACGGCTCGAAGCCCACGGCTCAAAGCCCATCTCTTGCCTCTCATCTCTCACCAAGGTGACACCAGTTGAGCGCCTCCATCGCTCCGCCCGAGACCGCGGCCGCCCCCCCGATCCCGATCGAATCCCCACCCCCCGCCGGGATGCTCGCCCTGCTGCGGAACCGGGCGCTGACGACGCTGATGCTCGGCCACTTCACGGTCGACATGTACGTCGGCGTGATCCCGATGCTCTATCCGCTGCTGACGGACAAGTTCGGCCTCTCCCTGAGCCGCGTTGGCTTCGTTTCCCTCGCCTACAGCGGGATGGCGTCGCTCTCGCAGCCCTTCTTCGGCTATCTCGCCGACCGCCGCGGCACCAGGCTGATCGGGCTGGCGCTGATGTGGACGGCGATCTCCTTCTCCATCATCGGGTTCGCGTCCAGCTTCAACATGCTCCTCCTGCTCGCGGGGCTGGCCGGGCTCGGCTCCGGGCTCTACCACCCCCTCGGCGCGCTCAACGCCCGCGCGGTGATCGACGAGGGGCAGCGCAACATCGCGATGTCGGTCTACGTCACCGGCGGCACCCTCGGCGTGGCCAGCGGGCCGATCGTCGGCGCGCTGCTGCTCCATTACTTCGGCCTGCACGGCACCGCGCTGATGATCGTCCCCGGCGTCGGCATCGCCACCTTCATGCTCTTCAAGATGGGCGACATTTCGCGCCGGGTCGTCCGCCGGACCCGCGCCCAAGCGGCCCAGGCTCCGCCCATCCCCTACGCCGCGCTGGCGGTCGTGATTCTGATGATGATGCTGCGCTCGTGGACGATCTCCGGCCTGCAGACGTACGTGCCCGTCTGGTTCAAGGAGCTCGGCCACGACTCGTTCTTCTACAGCGCCCTCGTCACCACCCTGCTGCTGGCGACGGCGCTCGGCACGATCGGCTCCGGCACCCTGGCGGACCGGATGGGCCGACGCTTCCCGCTGATCGTCTCCTCCGCCCTGAGCGTGCCCACGATCCTGCTCTTCGCCCAATATCCGGGGCGGTCGAGCTTCCTCACGATCGCCCTGATCGGCTTCCTCGCCGCCTCGACCCTGCCGCTGCTGCTCGTGATCGCGCAGGAGCTGATGGTCGGCCGGGCCGGGATCGCCTCCGGCCTGGTGATGGGGATCGGGTTCGCGACCTCCGCGGTCGGCGTGCCGGTCACCGGCTGGGTCGCCGACACCTGGGGAATCCAGAACGCGATGCGCGGCCAGGCGATCGTCGGCCTCGCCTCCCTCGCCGTCGCGCTCGTCCTCCCGACCGAAGCCAAAATCCGCGCGATCGCCGCCCGAGGGGTCCCCGCCTCCCCGCCGTCGCGCTGATCCCGCCGCCCGGCGGGGCGAACGGCGCCCGCCCGGTTCATCGGCGCTTCATTTTCGGTCGCTAGACTCCACGCGACGCCCTCGGAAACGGGGCGCGCCCGACGGCGCAGCCGTCATGTACCATGGCGGCTGCGCCCGGGTTGTCGGACCGGACGAAAAGCCCCGTCCGTCGCCCTGCGCGGCGTCGAATTGCCGGAGGACGTTCTTGCACGGAATAGAAAACGCCGCGATCGACTTCATCCGCTCGCTCTTCGATTCGGTCGGGTGGGCCGGCGTGGTGGTCGCGATGGCGATCGAGAGCGCCTGCATCCCCCTGCCCAGCGAGATCATCATGCCCCTCGCCGGCTGGCTGCTCGTCGCCGAGAAGCACCGCGGCTGGAGCGGGATCCTGCTCGCCTCCTTCTACTGCGGCCTCGGCAACGTGATCGGCTCGACGATCGCCTATTGGGTCGGCGCCTGGGGCGGGAGGCCGCTGCTGGAGAGATACGGCAAGTACCTGCTGATCACCCGCAAAGACCTTACCCGCGCCGACCGCTGGTTCGCCGAACGGGGCGAGTTGACCGCCTTCTTCTCCCGGCTCCTGCCCGTGGTGCGGACCTTCATCTCGCTGCCGGCCGGCATCTCCCGGATGCACTTCGGCAAGTTCATCGCCTCCACCTTCGCCGGCGCCTTCCTCTGGTGCATCCCGCTGACCTTCGCCGGCTACCACTACGGTCCCAAATGGGAGGACTTCCGGAACCGGATCAAAGTCCTCGACTACCCGATCGCCCTCGTCATCCTGGCCGTGGTCGGCTGGTACGTCTGGCACAAGCTCAAAGAGATCCGCGCCGAGTCCGCCGAGAACGCGACTTTGTAGCAGGTCTGGCCTGAAAGCCTCCCCGGCCGTCCCAGCCCTGGAAGGGCCTCGTCGGCGTAGCCCTGGGTGCCCTCTGGGCGTTCAATCCGGGTCGGACGGCGCCAACCGGCCGCAATGCTCCTCATCCCCTTCATCCAGACTTCATCGACGTTCGCCAAGCTGTTGTCGGAGCGGCGGCACGGGCCGCTCTCCGTCGCGGTCGCTTCCGCCGCGGGGATCGACAGACAGCGAGGCACAGTCATGAGACATGCAGCTCCCCACATCTCCGTCCGGTCGATGATTCCCCGCGCGGCGGCGGTCGCCGCGATCGCCGAGTTCGCGGCGGCCGCGGCGCTCTCCGGGCCCCTCCCTTCGGCTCGCGCCGCCGCCATCTGCGCGGCCTCGTCGACCCCATCGGCGGCGACCACGACCACGACCACGCCCGCAGCCGCTCCGGCAGACGCGTCGCCTGACGCAGCGGCACCCACCCAGGCTCCCATCCAGGCCGAGGTCATCCCGCCCGGCGACATTCCCGACAGCCAGGCGTTCGTGACCTATCGCTCCGCCGCCGGCGGCTACTCGGTCGCGATGCCGGAAGGCTGGGCGCGGACCGAGTCCGGCGCGAACGCCAGCTTCTCCGACAAACTGCACGGCTTCTCGGTCGCGATCGAATGCGCGGCGGCGACCCCGACGGTCGAGAGCGTGACCGCGAACGAGATCGCCAAGCTCGGGCAGACCGAGGGCGCCTTCGAGCTCGTCGGCGTGAGGGCGGTCACGCTGCCCGCCGGCCCCGCCATCCTCATCCAGTACCGCGCCGACTCCCAACCCGACGAGGTGACCGGCAGGCAGCACCGCCTCGACGCCGACCGCTACGAGATCTGGAAAGACGGAACGTTGGCGATCGTCACGCTCGCGGTTCCCTCCGGCTCCGACAACGTCGACGTCTCCAAGAAGGTCTCGGAGAGCTTCGCATGGACACCGTGACCGCACTCGAGGCGCGAGACCTCTACCGTTTCTTCCACACCGGCGACGACGAGACCCTGGCCCTGCGCGGCGTCTCGCTCCGGGTCCGGCGCGGCGAGACGGTC
>JBPCRG010000129.1:0-4490 GCA_050997095.1 Thermomicrobiales bacterium
GTGCCGACCAGATCGTGCAGCGGCAGGTTGGAGCCCAGGTAGACGATCTTGTAGCCCCGCCGGGAAAGGAAGAGGCTCGTCAGCAGGAGCCCGATCTCGTGCTGCTCGCCTTCCGGGCAGGCCGACACGACCGGACCCCGGCCCTCGTGGGGGTTCGACTGGTTGAAGAGCGAGGCGAACTTGCGCTGGACGAACGCGCTGGCATAGTGCTCGCTTGCGATCCCGGCTTGGTCGCGCTCCCAGAGATGGCCGATCTGCACGAGCGTCGCTTGCAGGACGTCGAGACAGACGGACTCGACCGTGGTCATCACCAGCGCATCCTCGACGATCCGGTCGGCCGTCGTGCCGTCGAGATTGATCAAGGCGTCGACGAGACGATGGACGATGCCCGGCAGCGAACTGCCCGCGTCGCCGCCCGGGAGTTGGGCGGCCGTCGCGCCGGGATCGCTCCCGTTCACGTGCGGCGTCCCGTTTTGGGAGCGGAAGAGGGCGATCGCCTGCGTGATCGTCATGCCGGAGGCGGTCCGGTCCCGCAGCCAGTTGACCAGCGCGATGTCCTGCTCCGAGTAGAGCCGTTGGTTGCCCGAAGTTCGCACCGGCGACGGCAGCCCATGGCGACGTTCCCACGCGCGGAACGTATCCGCTGGTACCCCGGTGCGTTGGACGACCGCACGGGTGTTATAAATAGGTTCCTCGTTTAGATCGTCGAACCGTGCCACCCGTCGAACCTCCACTCGTTGACTATAACAACGAGATTTGCTGTCAGTCAACGGTTTGCACACACTTTGCGCTACTCCCTCTTGCGGGAATGGGTCCTCGGGATGCACAGTTCGCCCACAGCCTGGAACCTTGTCACATGAGGTCTTTGACGCGCCGCGAGATTCTCGCATGGGCCGCTGTGGCTGCGTCGGCCTCGACGCTTGCGGCATGCTCGGACGGGGACACCAACCGGCAATTCGCGAATCAGCCGATTCCGACCGAGGATCTCGTCAACGGCGGAAAAACGCCGCTCGGGGTGACGACGAGGGTGGCCCGCCCGGTCGGCACCGCGATCGCTCCGCAGACGCTGCTCGCGGGCAGGGGATCGGCTGGGCGCCTTTTCTGGGAGGCGGGAAACCGGGTCTGGACGGTCGACGTCGCGACCGGCGCGTTTCGCGCGATTTTGGCTGGGAAGGGCGACGCGATCCTCGGCGTCGCTGGTGCGCCTTCCGGCGATCGCGTCGCGATCCTGACGCGTTCGGGGAAAACGCGCGACGAAACCCTCCACCTGCTCGATCTCGACGGGATCGCTCAGAGGACCCCGGTTTCCATGGGATCGATCGCCGGATCCCCGGCGGCCTGGGTGGACGACTCGCCGACGTCGCCGGGGCGGTTGGCCTGGTCGGCCGACGGTCGGGCCGTCGCGGTCGCGCTGGCAACCGGTGGATTGGCCGAGGTGGCCGGTTCCGGCGAGGCCCGGGTGTTGGTCACGCGTCGCCAGGCGCGGCGGCCGGGCGCCGTGGCCTGGTCGCCGAAGGGCGATGCGATCGCCTTCGCGGACGCGGGCGGAAACGGTCCGGACAGCGATCTCTTCGTCGCGTCGACGATGTCGCTGCCCGCCGACCCCGTGGCGGTGACCGCAGACAATGCATCCGCTCGCGGCCCGATCGTCGATCTGGCCTGGACGGCCGACGCGAAGGAGATCGTGTTCCTGGCGGCGGGTTCGTCCCCGACGGCGTTCGACGGCAACATCTACGCCGCGTCCGCCTCCGGCGAGGGGTCGAGACTGCTCGTCAGCGCGGGGTTCGCGGCTCCGGTCGCCTCGATCGTCGCGTTCGTGCTCTCGACGGTCGGATCGTCGTTGGCCGTCGTGGTCGCGACGCCGGGAGAGCGTGGAGGCCTGGACTACAGCCTGTGGCTCAAGGACGTCGATTCGTCGGCGGTGTTGAGGGTCGGGATGCCAGCGGGCGCGCACGTTTCGGACCTCTGGTGGACGACCGCCGGGCTCGTCTGGCGGAGCGGCGGCCCGTCGGACTCGACCCCGACCGCCTCCGCGGATGTCCCCGTGCTCTATCTCGTCGACGGCAATGCGGACTCCGTGGAACTGACACGATCGGGCACCCCTTCAGCGAGTCCAATCGCGTCACCGGCCGCGTCTCCTGCAGCGAGTCCGGCCGCGTCACTGGACGCGACCCCCGCGGCTTCTCCAGTCGGCACGCCAAAAGCATGAACCTCGACCGGAGCTACGTCGGCATCTCCTCGCCGTCGAAGATGTTCTTGGCCGCCTGAATCCGCTGTTCGTCGGCGTTCTGGGCGGCGGACTGCGGAGACGGCGCGGCGGGGGCTCCGGCCGGTTGCGGAGGCTTCCCCGGCTCGGCGCCGCCGAGACCGAGTTCGCCGAGTTCCGACCGAAGGACGCAGGTGATGGTGACCTGGCTGCCGACGATGCGGCTGATCGCGTCTTCGACCACCCGCCGGACCTCGCCGTCGTTCATCCGTTTCCGGTGAAAATCATACGCGGAGGCCAGCGTGACCGTGAAGCCGTCGACGGCGACCGGATCGATCGACGCCAGCAGCGCCTCGACGCGCCGGTTCACCGCTTTCACGTCGCCCCGGATGCGCGGCCAGAGGTCGGCCAGTTGGTCGACGGAAAGGGGTCCGTCAAGCGCGGGTGCGGCCGGACGGGCTCCTGCGGCCTGGGCCGAGGGCATGTGGGAGACGTTGTCGGGGGCGGCGTCCTGCGGGGCGGGCGGGACGGGTTGCGCGGCTGGCGCGCCGGTCACGCCGCGCACCTTGTCGCGCCATGTGGTCGTCGCGGGTTCCGGCGCCGCGCTCTGGGCCGGAGGCGTCGCCGCAGGTTGCGCGGCCGTGCGGGGCGCGGAGGCGTGGGCGGCCGCGACCTCGTCCTGCCGGTGCGGCGGCGAGCCGACGATCGCGTCGACGAGGGCGATCTCGAGCGGAAGCTGCGGATAGCTGGAATGCCGGATCTTGTGGTCGGTCTCGGAAAAGTTGCGCGCGAGACGCGAGATCTGCGCGAGCTCGAATCCGAGCGCCAGCGTCTTCGCCCGGGCATCGGCGTCGGGCGAGCCACCCGCGCGCTCGTGGAGCAGGATGCGCAGGTAGGTCACAAGTTGGCGGTTGAGCTGACGCGGGTCCTCGCCCGCGTCGATCGCGGCATTGACGACGCAGAGCGCCTGCGCAGGGTCGCGCTTCGCCATCGCCTCGACGAGGAGCTCGACGCGCTCGTTGCGGCTGACGCCAAGGAGCGCCAGCACCGTCGCCATCGTGATTTCCGCGCTCTCTGTGTTCTCGGCATTGCGCTCGACGTAGACCGAGAGCTGGTCGAGCAGCGAGAGCGCGTCGCGCATGCTGCCAGTCGAATGGCGGGCGATGGTCCGCAGGGCGTCGTCGTCGATCCGAAGTCCTTCGGCTCCGGCGACGGAGCGCAGCCGGGCGACGGTCGCCTCGGCGCCGACGCGGCGGAAATCGAAGCGCTGGCAGCGGGAGACGATCGTCGGCAGCAGCTCCTCGGGGTCGGTCGTGGCAAGGACGAATTTGGTGTGCGGCGGGGGTTCCTCAAGGGTCTTGAGGAAGGCGTTGGCGGCCGCGCCGGTGATCTGGTGCGCCTCGTCGATGATGTAGAACTTCGTGCGCAGCTGGCTCGGGGCATACTTGACGCGCTCCCGCAGATCGCGGATGTCGTCGATCCCGCGGTTGCTGGCGGCGTCGATCTCAATCACGTCGGCGGTGGCGCCCGTGGCGATCGCCAGGCAGGCCGCGCACCGGTTGCACGGCCTGCGCATGACGTCCGGATCGAGGCAGTTGACCGCCTTGGCGAGGAGCCGGGCGGTGGTCGTCTTGCCGGTGCCGCGCGGGCCGCAGAAGAGATAGGCGTGCGCGACCCGGTCGAGCAGGATCGCGTTCCGCAGGGTGCGCACGATGTGCTCTTGGCCGACGAGTTCGTCCTCGTCGAACGTTTGCGGCCGATACTTGCGGTAGAGGGATTGGGTCTGGCCCCGACCGGCGGGCGCCGCGACCTGCGGGGGGACGGGCGGCGCGGCGACCGGTTCGGCGTCGCCGAAGAGCGAGGGCATAGTCATCCGGGAGGAGCCTCATGGCGCGGGGTTGACGCGGCTGATGGAGGGTGGTCGTCAGGATGCGAGTATACGGGCTGCGGTGATCGACCCGCATCGCTCCGGGCGTGAATCGGCGGACTCGGACATGGGCACCCTGTACGTGGTGGCGACGCCGATCGGGAATCTTCAGGACATCGGCGCCCGCGCGGTCGCTGTCCTGCGCGGCGTGGTCCTGATCGCCGCCGAGGACACCCGGCACAGCCGGGGGCTGCTGACCCATCTGGGCATCACGACCCGGATGGTCAGCTGCCACGCGTTCAACGAGCGGTCCCGCGTCGATATGCTGCTGGCCGCGCTCGGGACCGGCGACGTCGCGCTGATCAGCGACGCGGGCACCCCGGCGATCTCGGACCCCGGAAACGTGCTGGTCGACGT
>JBPCRG010000276.1:0-4335 GCA_050997095.1 Thermomicrobiales bacterium
GGAGAGTCCGCCGCCGACCGGGTGAGGGCGGGATCGAAGGACGGCCGGGGTGGACGCGTCCGCGACCGGGCTTCGGGTCGCGAAGCACGGCCCGTCGTCGACTGCACACCTCCGGAGCCGCCGGCCTCGAACCTCCGAGGCTCGATCGGTCCGCGACCCGAATCGGTTTGTCAGTCGCCCAGGATCGTCAGGTCGAGCTGACGCAGCCGCGCGGGATCGACGAGGATCTCGATTCCGACGATCTTTCCGCGCCTGATCGTGAAGCCGAAGACGGCGCGCGGCTCTCCGCCGGGAGCCCAGACTGCGCCCGCGGCTCCATCGACGAGCGCCGGTCGGGCGGCCCGCGCGCGCCCCGAGAACGTTTCGGCCACGGCCGGGGCGCCATGGATTTCCGGCGCCAGCTTCGGTGCGCCCCTGTCCTGCCTCGATGCGCTGGCATCCACGGCTGCACGATCGGCGCGGAGCACGACGTCCGGGTCGAGCAGTGCGACAAGCGCGTCGAAGTCGCCGCCGCGCGAGGCGGCGAGGAAGGCGTCGACGACTTCCCGCTGGCGGGCTGGATCCGCGTCGGGGACCGAGTCGGCTCCCTGCACCCGGCGGCGTGCGCGGCTCGCGAGCTGCCGTGTCGCGGCCGGGGTGCGGCCGACGATGGGGGCGATCTCGGCGAAGGGCACGGCGAACAGGTCGTGCAGCACGAAGGCGAGCCGCTCGGCGGGAGCCAGCGTCTCGAGCACCGTGAGCAGCGCGAGCCCGACCGAATCGGCCAGCAGCGCCTCGCGCTCGGGGTCGGTCCCGTCCTCGCGGCTTGCGATCGGGTCCGGCAGGTGCTCGCCGAAGGGCTCCTCCCGCCGCGACGCGCGCGAACGCAGCATGTCCAGGCAGACCTGGGCGACGATCGTCGTCAGCCACCCTCCGATGTTCTCTACGCGGCCGACGCCGGAGCGGCTGAGCCGGAGCCAGGATTCCTGGACGGCGTCCTCCGCGTCGCTCGACGTGCCGAGCATCCGGTAGGCCACCGCCCGCAGATGGGTCCGGTTCTCTTCGAATCGCCGTGCGAGCAGATCGTGGTCGTCCACCGGTCACATCCCCTCATCGCGTTCCGTCATGATGATGACGGCCGAAACGCGGCCGATGTGACGACGCGACAGGGAGAGCGGCGATGCAGGCACGGATGGGCAACCCGGTGATGATCGTACCCGAGGCGATGCAGGCCCTGCACGCCCTGAAGACGGCCGCGGAAAGCGGCGGCGTGCCGTCGAAGACGCTCGTCCTTGTCGAGCTGCGCGCGAGCCAGATCAATGGCTGCAGCGTCTGCGTGGACCTGCACGCCCGCGCCGCCAAGAACGCGGGCGAAACGGAGGACCGCCTCTTCGCGACGGCAGCCTGGAGGGATGCGCCGTATTTCACGGACGCGGAACGCGCCGCGCTGGCGCTCGCAGAGGCCGTCACCCGGCTCGGCGACCGGGCGGACCCGGTTCCGGACGAGATCTGGAACGAGGCAGGCCGGCACTACGACGAGCGCGGGCTTGCAGCCCTTGTCATCGCGATCGCCAACATCAACGTCTGGAACCGCCTCAATGTCGCGACGAGGCAAGTGGCCGGCGCCTGGGCGCCCTGAGCGGCGCGGCGCCGGAGCGCCGAACCGGGGCGTTGGAACGACAGAGCCGATGCGGCAATGCGCGGCAACCGGCGATGCGCGCGGCGGGCAGCGAGGAAGTCTTCATCATGACGTCGGGGACCGGAAAGATACGTTATCCAGTCAAAGACTAGGCTCGGGCGAAGAGGCTGCACGGCGCGCTCCTGGGCGTCCTCGCACAGATCGCGATGGAGAGGGCATCGGGTGGAGCATGCAAGGGGCTGACCGGAATGCCCGCCGGATGCAGGCCGTGCCCTCCGCCGTCCCAGAGGCGAGGGGCGTCGCCAGGTCGCGGGGCCGACACGCCCGATGCCGCTGCATGGTCCATTGAGTGCTCTGTCCATCGTCAATCGCCGGGATCACGGGACGAGGAGATTCCTGCTGCGTCGGAATGACCATCAAGGGGGTCGTCCTGAGGCACGAAGGATCCCGTCGTCGTCGTTTCGACGGGTCGTTCGACGATGGACGGAGCGCTGAGCGACGCCGATAGGGGGCCGCCCCCGCCTCCGCGCCTGCCGGCCCCGATATGCGACGATCAGCCGCGTGGACCGACGGACGAATCCGCCCATCCCGTCCGCTGCCGGCGCCGGGTCGGCACGGTCGCGGAGCCGGCGCGGATCGAGCCCGCATCTCTTATAAAGAACGGAAGAATGGACGGACGCGTCCGCAGGGATGCGGGCGAAGAAAGGGATCGAACGTGACCGAGACACGCACGCGTCGCGTCGGCGTCTATACCTACGGGCAGGTCGCCAAGGCGATCGACCATTCGCTGCTCAAACCGGAGTTGACGGAGGCGGAGGTGATCGCCGGCTGCGAATTGGCCAAGCGCTATGACGTCACCTCGGTCTGCGTGCGCCCGTGCGACGTGCCGCTCGCGGCGAGGCTGCTGGCGGGCGGCGACGTCGCGGTCGGCACGGTGATCGGCTTCCCGCACGGCGCGCACACCACCGCGGTCAAGGTCTTCGAGGCGGACGACGCGATGGCCAACGGCGCGGTCGAGCTCGATCTCGTGCTCAACATCGGGCAGTTGCGCTCCGGCAACCTGGGCGTGGTCGGCGCGGAGATCGCGGCGGTCGTCGCCGCGGCGAAGAGGGGCAGGGCGCTGGTCAAGGTGATCCTGGAGAACGCCTACCTCACCGACGAGGAGAAGATCGCCGCCTGCGCGCTCGCCGCCTGCGCGCTCGCCGCCGAAGCGGGCGCCGATTTCGTCAAGACCAGCACCGGCTACGCGCCGACCGGGGCCACGATCGAGGATCTCCGCCTGATGCGCGCGCACGTCCCCGCCCACGTCCGGGTCAAGGCCGCCGGCGGCGTGCGCACGCTCGACGCGCTGCTCGCCGTCCTGGACACCGGCGCGACCCGGGTCGGGGCCACCGCCACGGAGGCCATCCTCGACGACTTCCGCGCCCGTGCGGCAACTGATTCCGCCGGCAACGGGCCGCAAGACGGCGGGGCGCTCTCCGATGGATACTGATGGCAGGGGTCGGGGATCAGGAGTCGGGAAGATGTCGGGACGCGGGGCGAACGTTGGAGGGGCGGCGAATGGCTGAGCGCATCAAGGTCGCGGTGATCGGCACCGGGTTCATCGGGCCCGTGCACGTCGAGGCGCTGCGCCGGCTGGGGATCGAGGTCGCGGGCATCATGGGCTCGAACCTGGAGCAGACCCGCAAGAAGGCGGAGCGCCTGCGTCTGCCCAAGGCGTACGCCGACCTGGACGAGCTGCTGGCCGAGCCGGGGTTGACCGCCGTCCACGTGACGACGCCGAACTATCTCCATGCCCCGATGGCCCGCGCCGCGATCGCGGCCGGCAAGCACGTCGTCTGCGAGAAGCCGCTGGCGATGAACGCGGCCGAGGGCGAGGAACTGCTGCGTCTCGCCGAAGCGGCGGGAGTCGTCCACGCGGTCAACTTCAATGTCCGCTTCTACCCGCTCGTGCAGGACGCCCGGTCGCGGATCGCGCGCGGCGATCTTGGCGGCATCTATCAGGTTTACGGCCGTTACGTACAGGATTGGCTGCTCAACGACACCGACTGGAACTGGCGGCTCGAGACGGACCTCGGCGGCGAGATGCGCGTCGTCTCCGACATCGGCTCGCACTGGCTCGATCTCGCGGAGTTCCTGACCGGACAGCGGGTGACGGAGGTCTGCGCCGACTTCGCCACGTTCCTCCCCGTCCGCAAGAAGCCGACCCGGCCGCTGGCGACCTTCGCCGGCGCGGATCCGGGCCCCGGCGACTATGAGGAGCGGGAGATCAGGACCGAGGACTACGCGGGCGTCCTGCTCCGTTTCGACGGCGGTGCGCGCGGCTCGATGACCGTCTCCCAGGTCAGCGCCGGCCGCAAAAACCACAATGCCTTCGAGATCAACGGCGCCAAATCGTCGCTCGCCTGGAACTCGGAGCGGGTCGAGGAGCTGTGGATGGGCCGCCGCGACAAACCGAGCGAGATCCTGCTGAAGGACCCCAATCTGATGAGCGCCGAGGGCCGGGCGACCGCGGAGGTGCCCGGCGGCCACGCCGAAGGGTTCCGCGACGCCTTCAAGATGCTCTACGCCCGGGTCTACGCCGCGATCGAGGCCGGAGGCCCGCCCGCCGTCCCCGACTACCCGACCTTCGCCGACGGCGTCCGCTCCCGGCGGCTCGGCGACGCGATCCAGGAGAGTGCTCGGCAGCGGGCCTGGGTGATGGTCGGGGCGTGAGC
>JBPCRG010000312.1:0-2609 GCA_050997095.1 Thermomicrobiales bacterium
GTGTTGTAGACATGGGGCGACAGGCGGATGAAGCCGCCGCGGGCCGCGCAGCGGATGCCGGCCGCGCCGAGGGCGGTCGCGGCGCGCTCCGGGTCGGCGACGGGCACGCAGACGAGCGACGCGCCGCCGTGCCGGACCTCAAGCCCGGTGGCGAGACGCCGCGAGAGCCCCAGCACCGAGTCCAGCGCCCCCTCCCGCCGCCACTGGACGAGCAGCGCGAGCGACTCCCGGGCTCCCACCCACGCCTGCCAGGCGAGCGAGACGTCGAACGGGGACATGCCGGGCGCGGTCGAGAGCGGATCGCCGTAGGAGCGGCCGCTCGTGCGCCAGTTCGCGAAATAGGGCGTCAACGACTCCCGAGCATCGGCATGGACGTAGAGAAAGCCGACGCCCCGGGGCGAGAGCAGATGCTTGTAGGCGTGGCAGACGAGATAGTCGATCCGCGCCAGGTGATCGGCGACCTCGACGAACGGCGTCGCGTGGGTCGAGTCGACGAGGACCCGGCAGCCATGCGCGCGGGCGGCGGCGCAGACCGCGCCGAGATCCGCCGTCTCGCCCGACTGGGCCCGGGTCAGGCTGAAGGCGACCAGCGCGGTCTCGTCGCGGATCCCCGCGGCCAGATCAAGCCAGGGAACCTCGCGTACGGTCACGCCCCGCGCCGCGGCCGCCAGGAACGGCAGCACGACCGAGGTGAACTCGTCTTCGGGCACGAGCACCTCGGCGCCCTCCGGCAACGAGGCGGCGACCATCCCGACCCCGATCGAGACGGTCGGGATCAGCGCCACATCGCCCGGCGCGGCGCCGATCAGCTCGGCGAAGAGCGCGCGGCAGGCCTCCCCCGCCGGTTCCCAATCGACCTCGATAACGGCGGTCCCCGCCTGCCATTCCCGCAGCGCGCGATCGAGCGCGGCAACCGTCGGTCCGGGCGGCAATCCATACGTCGCCGCGTCGAGATAGATCGATTCCAGATCGGGCGAGAAGAGTGCGCGGATCTCGGCGGTCGTCATGGCGGCGGCTCCAGTCGCGGCTGATCGTCGGGCTGCGGATGATTGTCGCCGACCCTGACCCCGCTGTCACCGATCACCGCTCGCCGCGGACCGCGCCGAAGGTGAGGCCCCGCACGACGTGCTTCTGCGCGGCGAGCGCGAGCAGCAGCGGCGGCAGCACGATCAGCACGATGTGGCTGCCGACGTGGGTGAACTCGATGCCGTCCTGCTCCTGAAGAAAGGCGACGGAGATCGGCGCGGTGAAGGCGTGGCGCGAATGGTTGGTCAGCGCGACCGGGAACTCGTTCCAGCTCTGCGCGAAACAGAGCACGCCCACCGCGAAGATCACCGGCTTGATCAACGGCGCGACGATCTGCAGGAGCACGCGCAGCCAGCCCGCGCCGTCGAGCCGGGCGGCGTCGAGCAGATCGGCCGGCATCTCGCGCAGCGTGGAGTCGAAGACGAGGATCGCCAGCGGGAGCGCCATCATCGAGTGCGCGAGGATCAGCGCGAGGTCGGAGTCGCCGACGCGCAGTTCGTTGAGCAGGCGGACCAGCGGGATCGCGATCGCGACCGGCGGCAGCAGCTTCGGGAGCAGAAAGAGCCCGACCAGCAGCCCGGTCTGGGCCATCGACCGCCGACGGCGCAGAAGTCCGGTCGCCGCGAGGAGCCCGATCACGCAGCACACGGCCGCGGTTCCCGTCGCGACGACCAGGCTGTTGGCGAGGCCCGCCGCAAGCCCCTCGACGTCGTTGCGCTACGTCCACTCCCAGCGCCAGTGGACCAGCGTGGGCCGGAACTGGAGGAACGGCAGGAACACCGTGCGGTACTCGATCCGCTTCGGCTTGATCGAGTAGAGCAGCGCCCAGTAGAACGGGAAGAGCGTCCAGACGAGGGCTCCCGCGACCCCGACCCAAACCGCCGCCGAGCGGGCCATCGCGCTACGCCGCATCGCACCCCTCCGTTCGTGCCACCCCGACGGCTCCGGCACATGAGATCAGGACGTGTCTTCAAAGCGCTTGCGGGCTCCATTCGGGCGCGATACTGCCCTCCCGCGCGGGGTTGAAAATCGCCCAGAGGGCACCCGGCTCAGCCAGATAAGTCGGTTGAAACCGACTGGCGCCAATCGTCGCGGATCGGTTCCATGCGACAGTTGGCACTTGGATGACGCGTCCTAGACACGAACCAGCCAAAGTCATCGATTACGATCCCGCTCGTCAGTCCGTCCACCGCCACTCGATCCAACGGGATGACGACGATCTGCTTCGTGGCCCGATAGTCTGACTATAGCCAATTGTCCGAGGAACGGAGACCGACGAGATTCTTCCTGCGTCAGAATGACATATTGGGCGCGCCTCCTTAGAGGTCATCCTGAGGCACGAAGGATCTCGTCGTCCTTGTTCCAACAGGCCGATTGACGATGGCGATAGTCAGTCCACTCAGCGCCCTGTGCACGATCGATCGGCATCGTTGCCGATCGCGACGCGAGGCCCCCCGCCCCCGCCATTCCGAGCGGATCCCGCAGGCGGAGTCGAGGGATCTCTTCGAGCGAAGCGCGAACCGACGACGGTTCGCGCGGGGATGAATGACGATGCACAGCGCATTCAGCGCTCCGTCCATCGT
>JBPCRG010000389.1:0-4279 GCA_050997095.1 Thermomicrobiales bacterium
TACCGGCGTCACCCTGATCACCGACAAGCCGCAGCCCGGGGTGGATTCGAAGGACACCACCTTCGGCCTCGCCAACTGCTGGGGATAGTCCGCGTCCTCCCGGAACTTCCTCCCACCCGAGCCTGGCACCGCGCCAGGCTCGGGTGGTCCAGGACGCAAGGAGCCCCGATGGTAACTGCATCCTCGGCGGAGCAATCAACTCCGCGGATCGACGAGGGGGTCCGGTCACTCCTGGCGCCGGCCCGCATTTTGACGACCCTTGGACCCCTGATCGCGCTCGTTGCAGCTGGTGCGTACTTTACCGCCCAGACGGACCGTTTCCTGACCGGGACCAACCTCTCGTTGATCGTCCAGCAGTCGATCGTGGTCGGTGTGCTCGCGATCGGGCAGACACTGGTGATTCTCACGGCCGGGATCGACCTCTCCTGCGGCACGGTGATGGCGGTGGGCGCGATCCTGATGACCAAGCTGGCCACGCAGAGCGGGGTCAACCCGTGGCTCGCGATCGCGATCGGGATCGGCGCAACCTCCGCCTTCGGCGCGCTCAACGGCTTTTTGATCACCAGGGTCAGGCTGCCACCGTTCATCGTCACGTTGGGAACTTTCAACATCGCCTTCGCGATTACCCAGATCTATTCCAAAGCCCAATCGGTCGCCAATCCGCCAAGCATCGAGACCTACTTCGGCAACACCTTCCGGATCAACCGCACCGCGATCACCTATGGCACGGTCGTCATGTTCGCGCTCTACCTGTTGATGTGGTACGTCCTGCGCCAAACCTCGACCGGGCGCCATATCTACGCGGTCGGCAACAACGCCGAGGCGACGCGCCTGAGCGGCATCAACACCCAATGGCTGCTCTTGGGCGTCTACACCGCAGCCGGTCTCTTCTACGGGATTGCGGCGCTCCTGCTCGTCGCCCGCACCGGCGTGGGCGACCCAAATGCCGGGCAGAACGACAATCTCAACAGCATCACCGCGGTCGTGCTGGGCGGAACGAGCCTCTTCGGGGGGCGTGGGACGGTGATCGGCACCCTCGTCGGTGTGCTCATCGTCGGCGTGTTCCGCAATGGATTGGCTTTGATCGGCGTGTCGTCCGTCTATCAAATATTGGTGACCGGCATTCTCGTCATCCTGGCGGTGACGATCGACCAGATCGCGCGGCGGAAGCAGGTATGAACGATGCAGGCACGACAACGCCGGTGCTCGAGGCGCGTGGCCTCGTCAAACGCTACGGAAGCGTCACCGCGCTCGACGGAGCCGACTTCGAGCTTTATCCGGGCGAGATCTTGGCGGTGATCGGCGACAACGGCGCCGGCAAGTCGACCCTGATCAAGGCGCTCTCCGGCGCGCTGACCCCCGACGAGGGCGAGATCCTGCTCGACGGCAGCATCGTCCGCTTTCGCAGCCCGCTCGACGCCCGCCGCAACGGGATCGAGACCGTCTACCAAGACCTCGCGGTCGCCCCCGCGCTCGACATCGCCGAGAACCTCTTCCTCGGCCGCGAGCTGCGCCGGGCCGGCGTCCTGGGCTCGGTCTTCCGAATGCTCGACAAGGGGCGGATGCGCAACGAGGCGAGCGCCCACATGCAGGACCTGAAGATCGGGATCCGGTCGATGCGGCAGGCGGTCGAGACCCTCTCGGGCGGCCAGCGGCAGGGCGTGGCGGTGGCCCGCAGCGCCGCCTTCGCCCGGCACGTCGTGATCATGGACGAGCCGACCGCCGCGCTCGGGGTCAAGGAATCGCACATGGTGCTCGACCTGATCCGGCAGGTGCGCGCCCGCGGTCTGCCCGTGATCCTGATCAGCCACAACATGCCGCAGGTCTTCGAGGTCGCCGACCGCGTCCACATCCAGCGCCTGGGGCGGCGGGTGGCGGTGGTCGAGCCCCGCAACTTCAGCATGTCCGACGCGGTCGCGATCATGACCGGAGCGATGTCCGGCGAGCAGGTGCCGCGGAACTGACCCGCGAGTGTTCCGCGCTTCGTGGCGATCCCGGCAGGCATCTGCGCTGTCACTTGTCACTCCGGCTGTCATCCCCGGCCCTGAGCGAATTGAACTGCCCGGAATGGTCTGGGGTGTGGACGGTTGGGCGCGACGTGCCGCTTCGATCCGTCCGGCTCTCCCCAACCGTCTTCCGGCGATTGTCCCGACACCCTATCGCCTGTGCGTTCCTGACAGCGTCGGGAGGGGCGACTTGGACGTGTCCGGAGAGTTCGTCACCCGATATGGGCAAATCAGACAACGCAACAAGGATGTTGACGCGAACGGCAGACTTTTATACCATGGCGGCCAATCGACCAAACGCACAGCGACCATGTGGCGGCGGCACGGGAACACCCCGGGACGCGACGTTTTCACGAACAGCCGTCGGACCGCGGCCGGATGGCATGCGGCTCGGGCGGCGACCCCGGGCGTTCCCATGGCTGGGACGAGCGCTCGGTTTGCGATTTTGGGAGCGAGGCTCCGGTCTTCCGTGTCTGGTCCAGCGGTGGACCGGCGGAGACTCCGGCATCGCGGCCGGATGGCGTCAGGTGTTATCGGGAGGAGCAGTCGTGACGGATCAACGCATCCACGGGTTGTATCGGGATCTCGTTTCGAAGCGGATCGATCGGCGCGGCTTCCTGCAGGGCGCGGCGGCGATGGGGATTTCCGCCTCGGCGGCCGGATTGTTCCTGCGGGCGGCGGATGTGCGGGCGCAAGCGGCCCCCGCGCCGCCGGTCGTGGCGGTCCCGGCGACCGACGGCGGCATGTTCAAGGGCGTCGAACTGACCATCCAGGTCATCGACGCCTCGGTCAAGCAGCCGTGCGACGAGGTCCGCGCGGAGTTCGAGGCCGCGACCGGGGCGAAGGTCACGATCGTCGCCGACCCGATCGACGGCGCGCTCAGCAAGCTGATCGAAGATCAGCAGACGAGCAAGAAGATCGACGGCTCGATGATCGGCATGTGGTGGCTGGGCGAGCTCGTCGCCGGCAACTACCTCAAGCCGTACGACGACTACCTTGCCGACACCAGCGGCAAGTTCCCCAAATTCGACTTCGCCGCCGACCTTCCCGGCATCCAGGCGCTGCACATGTATGGCGGCAAGAAGTATGTCGTCCCCTACGACGCGGATGGCCAGGTGCTCTACTACCGCCGCGACCTCATCCAAGACCCGACCCACATGAAGGCGTTCAAGGACGCGACGGGCAAAGACCTCGCCGTGCCGACGACGATGGACGAGCTGCTCGCGGTCGCCGGCTACTTCAACGGCAAGGATCTCGGCAGCGGCAAACCAGGCAGCGGCGTCTCCATGCACCTGAAGACCGGCGGCCAGGGCATGTTCCACTTCATGACCCTTTCGGCTCCGTACGTGATCGGGCCTGAGAACAAGAACACCTATTGGTTCAACTCGGACACGATGGAGCCCCTGATCAAGTCCGAAGGCCATCGCCGCGCGATGGAGACCTACCTCTCCCTGGCGAAGCTCGGGCCCGAGGCGATGCTCGGCTGGGCGCTCGGCGAGGCCTGGGACTACTTCCTGAACGGCAACGCGATGTTCACCTACAGCTGGGGCGACGTCGCGGCGCTGGCGGTGCAGAACAAGTCGTTCGTCAAGGGCAAGGTCGGATCGATCCAGATGCCGGGCACCCTGGCGTACGTGAATCCGCAGACGGGCACCGAGTACAAGACCGACAAGCCGAATTACGTCGGCAACACCACCGGCGGCTCGTGGGCCGGCGTGGTCACGGCGGGGTCGGCCCACCCCGAAGCCGCCTACTACTGGTGGGCGTTGATGGCGACCGAGCCGAAGATGCGCTTCTATGCGGCGCGGGGCTCCGATGGCGTCGACCCGGGCAAGACATTCCAGATCCTGCCGCCGGAAGGCTCGGGCAAGCTGGAGGACTACACGAACCAAGGCTGGGATCCGAAGGACGCGGAAGAGTACACGAAGGCGTACTTCAACACGTTCCAGAATCCCAACCAGCTGCCGTACCTGCGGATTCCAGGCACCTTCGAGTACTGGACCGCGCTCGACGTCCGCCTCGCCGAGGCGGTTTCGGGCGGCCAGACGCCGGACGCGGCCCTCACCGCCATGGCCAAGGACTTCGCCGACATCACCGACCGGCTCGGCAAGGACACCCAGCTCGAGCAGTACAAGGCGTCGCTCGGCGTCTGATCCCCCGCAGGGGCGACTCTTCGCCGACCGACGGAGCGCGGGGGGTGGGCCCTCCCGCCCCCCCGCTTTCCCCCCCCGGCCCCACCACTGCACCACCAACCCCCACCCCGCCCCAAAAAA
>JBPCRG010000381.1:0-5092 GCA_050997095.1 Thermomicrobiales bacterium
GAGGAAACCGGCCCCGAAGACCGGCGCCTCCGGGTCGACGCAAGTGCCCGCCCGCTCGGCGCATTCCGTGACGAGGACGTCCGCTTTGACGACGAGGAGGTCGAGCGCATCGTGGAACGCGCGGAGAGAGACTTGTCCCAAGCCGGAAATGCGCAAGGTGCGGGCCATGTCCAGGGCAAGCACATCGGAGACCACGTGGCATCCTGCCTGGGCGAAGACCATGCTGGACCGTGACGAAATCCCGGATTCAAAGAGCCAGATGCGCGAGGGATCCAAGCCCGCGCGACCGAGGCGCTCGATCCAGCCGTCTCCTCCGAAAACGTCGCCGCATTCGGCGCAGCCAGCCGTCGGATTGGCGCGCCCGGCTCCGCACTCGGAGCAGAACGACGGTTTGACGGCGGCCGTCATCTCCACAACCCGCACCCCTCGCCTGCGCCGAACGATCCGTCACCGGCGCCCAAGCCCCGCACGGGCGTCCACGCTATCGCGGCGCAGGCGCGGGCGAAAGTGGACAAACGTCACAACGGCGCCCACATCTTAGCGACCGCGACGCACGGCGGAGAGATTTCGTGAACCATCGCCGCGCCGAGCTGATCCTGCGCGGCACGTCGCAAGCGACGCCTTCGGATCGTCGGTTCCGGCCGGGCGACGGGCGGCCACAGGCGTTACGTGAATGTGCCCTTCGGCGGCTTTTTGGAGCGGCCGGTGGCGACGCGGGTCATGGCGCGGACTTTCGCGTAGGCTCCGGCGACGGCGAGCACGGGCTTGACGGCCTCCTCGGTCACGAACTCCGCCGTGCCGCGGACGCGCTTGGCGGTGGCGGTGGCCTCCTCGAGCATCGGGATCACGCGGTCCTTCAATTGGAAGGTGAGGTACACGAGTGCGGCGACGATCCCGGCGAGCAGGACGACCGTCAGCGCGAAGAGCAGGACGATGAAGATCACCGCGATGTCGCGCAGGCGCTCGAGCGCCGACTGGTCGCTGTTGCCAAGCGAGTAGAGCCCCCAGATCACGAGCCCGAGCACGATCAGCGTCAGCAGCGAGCCGCCGATGATGTAGAGCTTGGTCCGCCGCGAGGTCTTCTCCTCGTCCTTCTCCCAATCGTGAAGGGCGGCGTCGTCGAGGCCGTGCTTGGCCTTGTCCCGTCCGCCGCTGACCGTCGTCGCTGACATCCTGCCTACCCTCGCCCCGTCGTCCGCCCGTTTCCGGGCGCTTGGCACACGTCCCGTCCAATCTCCATCATCGCCGATCTGCGCACATCCCGCGCCATCACGACGATCCGCCCGCGACCGCCCCGCGTTCGACCCGCTCGATCGTGCCGCCGCCGAGCACTTCGTCGCCGCGGTAGAAGACGACCGCCTGGCCGGGGGCGGCGATCGGGGCCGGGCCGGTGAAGCGGACCGCGGCCTCGCCGCCCCCAGCCGGGCCGAACGCGACCTCGGCCGAGACTTGGCTCCCGCGGTAGCGCACGGCGACGTCGCACGGGAACGTCTCGGTCGGCCACGATCCGTCGATCATCGCGACCCCGGTCGCGGCCAGCCCCTGCACCACCGCGTCGCGTCGCGGCCCGACGACGAGGCGGTTGGCGGCGGTGTCGAGCGTGATCACGAAGAGCGGCTCGGGCGCGGCGAGGCCGAGACCCCGGCGCTGGCCGACCGTGTGGGGGACCAGACCCCGGTGGCGGCCGATCACCCCGCCGTCCGCGGTCACGATCGCGCCGGCCACGGCCACGTCCGGCCGTCGCTTCGCCACGAAATCGGCGTACGAGCCCTTGCCGACGAAGCAGATCTCCTGGCTCTCGGCCTTGTCTGCGACCGGCAGGCCGAAGGCCCGGGCCAGCGCGCGGACCTCGGATTTGACCAGATCGCCGAGCGGAAAGCGGATGAAGCCGAGCTGGTCCTGATCCACCGCGTGCAGCACGTAGCTCTGGTCCTTGCCGGTGTCGACCGCGCGGAAGAGCCTGTGCGGCAGGCCGGCCGCGGGATCGCCGCGCTCGATCCGGGCATAGTGTCCGGTGGCGAGGCAGTCGGCCCCGAGCAGGCGGGAGCGGTGGACAAGATGGCGGAACTTGACGTGCCGGTTGCATTCGAGGCAGGGGTTCGGCGTGCGTCCGGCGGCGTACTCGGCGACGAAGCGGTTCACGACCGCCTCGCCGAACTCGGCCTCCATGTTCACCGCGTAGAAGGGCACGCCGATCATCGCGCAGGTGGCGCGGGCGTCGTCCATTGCGGGGATGCCGCAGCAGGGATTGGCGGAATGCTCCGGATCGGCGGGCGAGAAGAGGCGAAGGTTCATCCCGACCACGCGGTAGCCGCGCTCGCGCATGAGGAGCGCGGTGACCGCGCTGTCGACCCCGCCGCTCATCGCGACGACGACGGTTTTGCCCGCGCCGTCCCGCGGCCCGATCTTCGCCGGGGTCAGGAGATGGGCGACGTCGCGGGTTCCGAATTCGAGGTCGGTCGGTGCGGAGGGTGCGATCGTCATTGCGTGCCGCTCATGTCAAGCGTATTCCCATAGAGTTGGAGAGCTGTAGGACGTGGCCGTGGCGCGTGGGCGCCGGACGCTCTCGACAAGCGTACCGTCTTTAGTCTGCCCACGTCCGAACGCGAGTGACCCCGCCGGGGACCGCCCGGTCGGATCCGGACGCGATTGTCGCGGAGCGCCCGCGAAACGCGTCCTTGAGTAGGCTAAACTCTCCGACATTCATGCCGTGGAGCGCAGAGAGGCATCGCCGTGACCGACAAGAAGAATCCGCCGCCGCCGCCGGCCCCCTTCAACGCGAACGATCTCGTGCAGACGTGGTGGGGCCAGCCGTCGCCGTCGGGACCGGCGCGCCTGCCCGACACGAACACGCGCGAGGCGATCGAGCGGGTGCGCAAAGCGCTCGAGTCGAAATCGAAGACCCCGACGCCGGTGGTCGCCGCCGCGGCCGCGGAAACCCCTCAGCCGTCCGAGACGCCCGCGACGTCCGAACTTCCCGAGGCTCCCGAAACGTCGGAGCCGTCGTCGACGGAAGATGCCGAACCGCCGGTCGCCCCCTCGACGACGTGAGATGACCCGTCGGCAGGAACCGACGGGCTTCGACCGCCTGCCGCCGACAGATCACGACGGAGCCTCCGGTGCGCCGTCCGACCGTGATCGCTTGGCCGGTTGATCGTCGCCGAGCGATGCCGCGGCTGCGCTCGGCGACGGCTTCCCTCCGGCACGCTGCCCATCGGCGATCGCCGCGTCGGCCTCCGCCTGCACGCGAGTCCAGAGCGCGGCGACATGGGCGCGCTCGGTGGGGACCGCGCCGATGCTGACGCGGACCATCCAGCGTCCGTCGAGCGTGGCCGGGGTGAGGTAGGCGAAGCCGGAGCGGTTGATCCGGTCGCACCAGTCGAGGTTGTGGCGGTCGAGCGCGTCGCCGGCGAGCCTGGGCGGCTCGTGCCGAAGGCAGACCGTCTGGAGCTGGACCGGGGCGAGCACGCGCCAGTCGGGCGTCGCCGCGACCTCGTCGGCAAGCCAGCGGGCGTTGTCGAGATCGCGGCGAAGGCGGGTTTGCAGGCCCTCGACGCCGTTGGCGCGGATCAGCAGCCAGAGCTTCAGCGCGCGGAAGCGGCGGCCGAGGGGGATGCCCCAATCGCGCAGATTCTTGACCCGGCCGTCGACGCTCGACTGCAGGAAGCTGGGGTTGGTGCCCATCACCCGCATCAGATGCTCCGGATCGCGGACGTAGTAGAGCGAGCAGTCGAAGGCGTCACCGAGCCACTTGTGCGGGTTGACCACGAGCGAATCCGCGCCCTCGACTCCGGCCCAGAGCGGGCGGCATTCCGGCAGGATCATCGCGGAGCCGGCCATCGTGGCGTCGACGTGCAGCCAGATCCCGTGCTCGGCCGCGATCGCAGCGATCTCGGCGAGCGGGTCGAAGGCGACGGTCGCGGTCGTGCCGGCGGTGGCGACGATCGCGGCGGGTCGCGCGCCGCGCTCCAGGTCGGCGCGGATCGCTGCGGCGAGCGCGTCCGGCCGGATCGCGTGGGCGGCGTCGGTCGCGATCGCACGGACGTTGCCGCGGCCTAACCCGGCGAGCAGGGCGGCCTTCTCGACCGAGCTGTGGGACTGGTCCGACCCGTAGACCGTCAGCGGGCGCGGCTCGGCCTGCAGGCCGCTCCCGGCGAGCGAGAAGCCGCTGGCCCGTTCGCGCGCGCAGATGAGCGCGACGAGCGTGCCGGAGGAGGCCGTGTCGCCGATCACGCCGCTCCAGGCGGACGAGAGGCCCGTCATCTGACGGAACCAGTCGGTGACGACCTCCTCCAGTTCGGTCAGGGCCGGGCTCGACTGCCAGGAGAGGCCGAGCTGGCCGAGGCCGGTGCTCAGGAAGTCGCCGAGCACGCTCTCCAGCGGGGCGTTGGCCGGGAAATAGCCGAAGAATCGCGGGTGCTGCCAATGGGAGAGGCCGGGCACGATCATCCGGTCGAGCTCGGCGAAGAGGCCGTCGAGCGATTCCGCCCGCCGCGGCGGCTCGGCCGGGAACCGGGCCTTGATCGCGCCCGGCTCGACCTGCGCCATCACCGGCAGCGCCTCGATCCCGGCGCGGTAGGCCGCGATCCAGTCGATCAGCTGGTGGCCGAGGCGGCGGAACTCGTCTGGCTGCATGGGGCTGCTCGTCCTCTCCGCGATCCGTGAGCTTGGGTCTCGGAGGGGAGCCTAAAACGCGGGGCAGACCGGCGGCAAGGAGGAGGCGCAGCGGTCTCTTCATCGTCGCGTGACAGCGGCTCAACCGACGACGGTTCTCGCTCCGCTCGAAGAGATTCCTAAACCCCGCGACTCCGCCTGCGGGCTCCGCTCGGAATGACCTTTTGAGCGCGCCTCCAACGCCGTCATCCTGAGGTCACGAAGGATCTCTTGCCGTGAGGCAATTTCCCGTCGTTCAGCATCCGCCCGTCGATCCGCGCGGGTTGCAAGCGACGAACGCTGCGGCGAGAGATCCTTCGTTCCCTCAGGGTGACGGGAAACGGAGATGCTTCGTTCCCTCGGGATGACGGTTGTGGGGCGTCGCGCCGTCCGCCGACACGATGCCGATGGATTTCCCACAGAGCGCGCGGCGTGTCAG
>JBPCRG010000393.1:0-4498 GCA_050997095.1 Thermomicrobiales bacterium
AGATCGCGATCGAGAACTGCCCGATGGTCTGGGCCGACACGTGGCCGGGCGGCAGCAACGTCGCCTACTCGCCCGCGATCTGGCGCCGGATGTTCGAGATGGTCCCCGACGACAATTTCGGGCTCAATCTCGACCCCTCCCACCTGATCTGGCAGTTCATCGATGAGGTCCGGCCCATCCACGACTTCAAGGAGCGCATCTTCCACGTCCATGCCAAGGATATGGAGATCGACTGCGGGCTGCTGTACGAGGACGGCGTGCTCGGAGCCGGCATCCGCTGGGCGATCCCGCGCCTGCCCGGGCTGGGGGAGGTCCGCTGGGGCGCCTTCATCGCCGCCCTCTACACCATCGGCTACGATTACGTCATCTCCGTAGAGCATGAGGACCGCGCCTTCGAGAAGACCGAGGAGTTGGTCAAACGCGGCTTCTACCTGACGCGGGACGTGCTGCGGCCGCTGATCGCGTAGGGAGGACCGACCGGCGCCGACCGCGGAGGACGTGGTCTCGTAGGGGCAGACCTCCCTGTCTGCCCGTACCTCGGCAGCGGCCGGCCGGCAAACGACGGAAGCACCCGTCGATGACCGGCGGGACAGCGCGGACGAACACGATCTCTCCCGTTGATGCTCAGCGACTGGACACCAAGCAATGTCGGCCACTTCAGGTCCCAAGACCCGAAACCCCAGCCCCGCGTTCCACATCGGGATCGATCTCGGCGGGACGAACGTGAAGTTCGCGCTGATCGACGGGCTGGGCCGGATCGTGAGCCGCCGGACGACGCCGACGGAGGCGAAGGAGGGGCACGACGCGGTGCTGGCGCGGATGATCGCGGGGGCCAAAGGGCTGATCGCGAACGTGCCCGCCGGGGGCAGGGCGGTCTCGGTCGGGGCCGCGGTGCCCGGCGTGATCGACATGGCGGCGGGGATCGTCAAGTTTCTGCCGAACCTGCCGGGGCAATGGCCGCAGGTGGCGGTCGGGCCGCGCATCCGCGAGGCGACGGGCCTGCCGACCGCCCTGATCAACGACGTGCGCGCCTTCACCCTCGCCGAGCTCGAGCTGGGTGCGGCGAAAGGCGCGGAGACGGCGATCTGCTACGCGGTCGGCACGGGGATCGGCGGCGGCGTCGTCGCCCACGGCAAGGTGAACTTCGGCGTCGGCGGCGCGGGCGGCGAGCTGGGGCACATGATCGTCGACCCGCAGGGCCCGCGCTGCGGTTGCGGCAACCGCGGCTGCGCGGAGTCGTTCGCGACCGGGCCGGCGATCGTCGGCGAGGCCAACCGCCGCATCTCCCAGGGCGCGACGACCATCCTGCACGCGATGATCGCCAACGACCTGAACCGGATGAGCGCGGCGATGATCGAGCGCGCGGCGGGCAAGGGCGACGCCGTGGCGATCGAGGTGCTGCAGAACGCCGGATACTACCTCGGCCTCGCGGTCTCGAACATGATCTCGGCGCTCGCGCCGGAGGTGGTCGTGCTCGGCGGCGGCAACTGCCGCCCCGGCGGCGTCTTCTGGTGCTCGATCGAGGAGACCGCGCGCGCCCATTGCCACGTCACCGAGATCGACCGCGTCGCCTTCAGACCCGCCGCCCTCGGCTACGACGCCGGCGTGATCGGCGCCGCCCTCTGGGGCCGCAAAGCCGCGGCCGGCGAGGTGGTTCCGAAGCGGTGAGCGTTCGGCTTTGGGCTTTAGGCCGTGAGTCCGACGGTCGTGCGCCAATCCTCACCGTCTTTCCGGGCGGAGCCCGCAGGCGGAGTCGAGGAATCTCTTCGAGCGGAGCGAGAACCGTCGCCGCCGATGCTCAGTGACGTTGCCGAGACGATTCACACAGCGACCCGGTTCATTCGCCGACCGCACTGAGGACGCCAAAGCTCCTTCGACCCTCAGAATGCCGGCGAGAGGAGTCGCGCTCAACATGTCATTCTGACGCAGGAAGAATCTCGTCGACGTGTCGAACCAGTCAGGTCGCGATGGTTGGACGATTGATGCATCCACGGTCGACCTGTGAGGGGGCTGCGGTCAACTGGAGATTCCTCGACTCCGCCTGCGGGCTCCGCTCGGAATGACGGGCCGGGACATACTGGAGCAGCCCGCAGGCGTCGTCGCACGACCTTCCAGCGGCCCAGAGCTCGGAGCCCAAAGCTCAAGAAAGGCTTCCCCTGTGACGCTCGACGATTCCCCCGTGAATGCCGCGCTCGACTATCTCGCCGAGGCGCGCAAGGTGCTCGACAAGATCGAGGCGCAGGTCTCGACGATCGGGGCGGCGGCGGAGCTGTGCGCGGACTCGATCGCGGCGGGCGGGCTGGTTCATTGCTTCGGGACGGGACATTCCCGGATTCCGGTCGAGGAGCTCTTTCCGCGGCACGGGTCGTTCGCGGGGTTCCACGAGATCGTCGAGCTCTCGCTCACCTTCCACAACCAGGTCGTCGGCGCGAACGGCCAGCGGCAGGCGATGTGGCTGGAGCGGGTCGAGGGGTTCGGCGAGGTGATCCTGCGCAACTTCAACTTCGGCCCCGACGACGTGATGATGATCTTCTCGAACAGCGGGGTGAACGCGGTCGTGATCGACGTCGCGCTCGGCTCGGCGCGGCGCGGGATGCCGGTGATCGCCTGCGTCTCGACGGAGCATTGCGCGCGCTCGACCGCGAGGCACTCCTCGGGCAGGAAGCTGCCGGAGCTGGCGGAGATCGTGATCGACAACGGCTCGCCCGCCGGCGACGCGATGGTGACGGTCGCGGGGCTGGACGATCCGGTCGGGCCGGGCTCGACCTTGGGGTACGCCGCCGTCGTCAACGCGCTGAAGGCGCAAGTCGCCGACGGTCTGGTCAGGCGCGGGCGGCCGCCGCTCGTGCTCTCGTCGTCGCTCCTGATCGGCGCCGCCGCCGCCGCCCGCTTCGACGCCTGCTATGACGACTATGCGCGCCGCGCCGCCCGCCTCAACCAGTGGCCGGAGCCCGTCTGACGGATCTTCGAGTGTCATCGGGGAGACACATCCGTCCCCAGGGCCGCGCACCGCGCGGGATGCGCGGAGACCCCGGGGATGAGCGATCTTGGGCAGGGTTTGCGGGTGATTCCGGATGCAGGGAACCGGCCGCGGGTGAAAAGTTCAGACATGGCCATGCCGACTGCACAACATTGCTGCTTGACACTCTCCCCGCACGTTCATACAATCCCGTTTACCCACCAACAAGGGCCGCGGCAGGCGCCGCGGGATCTCTGATGTCGTTTGGCGACCAGGAGGAAAGACAGTGGCGGACAGCAGCAAACAGCTGTTTCAGGATGTCATGGCCGGAAAACTCAGCCGGCGGGAAGTCCTCAAGCGGGGCACCGCGCTCGGTCTGAGCGCGACGGTCATCGCCGGGATCTCCCAGGAGTCGCTCCGGACCGCGATGGCGCAGGACCGCGATCCGATCCTGACGATCTATCAGTGGATGTTCGACCTCCACCCCACGCTCCCGTCGGTCTGCAAAGAGAGCGGAATCAAGACCGACATCGCGCCCGTCGCCGGCTTCAGCTTCGACCGCTTCGTCGCCGAGGCGAAGGACAAGAAGAGCACCTGGGACTTCTACGCGGGCGTGACCCCGTTCCTCGAGATGCAGGCGCTGGCCGAGACCGGCACGATCGAGCCGTGGGATGCGTACATTCCTGAGGCGGCCCAGGCCGACCTGATTCCCGCCACGAAGGCGGAGGGCTCCTACAAGTCGGCCACCGACACCAAGCCGGGGCTGTACGTCTGGCCGTTCCTCCTCGACGTGATCGTCCAGGGGTGGCACGCCGGCATCGTCGAGAAGGCCGGCCTCGATCCGGAGGTCGCGCCGAAGAACTGGGACGAGTTCCTCGCCAACGCCCAGAAGGTGAAGGACAGCAAGGCCGCTCCGTACGGGCTCGTCTTCGACTTCCACGATTGGCGCTCGCTGATTCCCATCACCCACTCGATCAGCACCGACGTCTACACCGCCGACGGCCTCTTCAAGTACACGAGCGACGCCGCGGTGCAGGCGCTCGAGATCCTCAAGAAGATGATGCCGTTGACGACCTCAGACATCCTCAGCGAAGGCACGACCGACGGCGGCGTCAACGCCACGCCGGACGAGCAGGCGTTCGCCGCCGAGCAGGCGGGCTACTACATCAAGTACCAGAACGCGCATCTGCGCATGGCCGCGACCTGGCCCGACCCGTCCAAGGTCCGCCTCTCGGCCCTGCCGGTCCAGACCGGCGGCGCGGGCGGCACCGTCTTCTGGGACACGGGGATCGTGCTCTTCAAGTACGGCTCCAACAAGCAGAAGGCCGCCGACTTCGTCCAGGCCGTGGCCAAAGACGACCGGATCTGGAAAGAAAGCATCGCGGGCAACAAGGACACGGGCATTCCCGCGGTCGGGCAGCTCCCCATCCTCGAGTCCAAGTGGAAGGCATGGGAGGCCACGCCCCCCGACTTCATCACGGCCAACCCCTGGGCTCGGGCCATCCACGACGGCCTCGCCAACGCGAAGGCGATCGCCCC
>JBPCRG010000421.1:0-11037 GCA_050997095.1 Thermomicrobiales bacterium
GAATTGGGGAGAGGGGCGCCGTCGTGAGCACCGTTCGGTTGGAGGGCACGCGCGCGATCCCGGTCGTGATCCTGGACCGGACCGCCGCCCGGAACGCGATCGACTGCGAGATGGCCGCCGACTTGCACCGCATCCTCCGCGCCCTCGCCGACGATCCCGAACTGCGCGCGCTTGTGCTCACAGGCGAGGGAGGGCGCGCGTTCTGCGCGGGCGCCGACCTCGTCGAGCGTGGGGGCATGACCCCCGCCGAACGCGGCGCGCACACGGAGGCGATCGGCGCGGTCGCGGACGCCATCGCCGCGTCGCCTGTGCCGGTGATCGCGGCGATCCGCGGCTACGCATTGGCAGGTGGGGCCGAATTGGCGCTTGCCGCCGACGTCAGGATCGCGGCCAATGACGCCGTCTTCGGACTGCCGGAGGTCAGGATCGGGATCTTCCCAGGGGCGGGCGGAGTCGTGCGCCTGCCGCGTCTGATCGGCTCCGGCGCCGCCCGCGACCTGCTCTTCACGGGGCGTCAGGTCGGGGCGGACGAGGCGCTGCGGCTGGGGTTGGTCGACCGCGTCGTGCCGCCCGGGACGACGCTGGCGACCGCGGTCGAGCTGGCGGAGCGCATCGCCGCCAACGCCCCGCTGGCGGTGCGCGCGTTGAAATCTGCCCTGCGCGAGTCGAACGGCCTGCCGGAGACGGAGGCGCTGGACGTCGTCGCGCGGCGGCGGAGACCTCTCGACGGGACCGAGGACTACGCCGAGGGGCTGCGCGCGTTCATCGAGAAACGCGCGCCGCGGTTCTCCGGACATTGAGCGGTTTCGTGCGCAGCCTTACCTGTCGACAGAACGGGACCATGGCCATGAGTTCGGGCTGACGAATCGCAAAGCACGCAACCGGGGGAACCGATGAGCCAACACGCGAATGACGACGTCTACGCGCGACTCGCCGGCGCCCAGGTGAAGCTGACGCCAAAAATGGTCGACTTGGCCGCGTTCATCAGCGCCCATCACGTCCAGGCTGCGTTCATGTCGACGCGGCAGCTGGCGGACGCGGCAGGGGTCAGCCGGGCAACGGTCACGCGCTTTCCCGAGGTGCTGGGATATCGCAACTTCGACGAGTTCCGGGCTGCTCTTCAGGATCGCGTCTCGTTCGATCTGAGCGCCGTGGAGCACCTCCGGATGTTGCCGGCGGGCGACGAGTCGTCACTGGCCCGATTGAGGCGGACGATCGCGCTGGACATCGAGAGTCTTCAGGCTCTTGCCCATACGATCGCCGAACCCGATCTCGACCGTTTCATCGAGGTCCTGATCGAGACCGGGCGCGTCGTGATCGTGGGCTTTCGCCTGGCGAGTCCGCTGGCGTGGCACTTCTGGTATTCGTTGCGGAAGGTCCGGCCGAACACCGACGTCTGGACGCACGCGGACTCCTGGCTCTTCGACGACGTGCGGTTGATGGACGCAGGGACCGTGATGGTCGTCGTCGCCAGCGCCCGGTACGCGACGGAGACGGTCGCCCTCGCCGCCTATGCCCACCGGGTCGGGCTGCGCGTGCTCGCGATCACCGACAGTCCGCTTTCGCCGATTCTGCGCTCCGCCGACGTCGCGCTTTTCGCCCGATCGCCGCGGCTCGATTTTGTCGGATCGCTCACTGCGCCGATCGCGCTGATCAACTGCATCGTCTCGCAGGTCGCCGTGCGGCTCGGCGATCGGGCGTTGACGCGGCTGGAGGCGCTCGAAGAGTCGGCGGGCGCGGCGAACGCCTACGTTCTTCCCACCGACCCCAGATGAGCCAAACGGATTCATCATATTGACGCTACGATGCATTTGACTCATTCTTGGTCCGGGCGCTTGGAGTGGGAGCGATCACGTCATGGCTCGACGCGACGAGGTTGCGCATCTGGACGGAGAGCGTTGGGGGAATCGGCATGCGGCGTTCATTTGAGGTCATCGTCGTCGGCTGCGGCGGGCTGGGCAGCGCGGCCGCCTACAATCTTGCGCGGCGGGCGGGAAAGGATGTGCTCGCGATCGAGCAGTTCACGCTCGGCCACGACCGGGGCAGCTCGCAGGACCATTCCCGGATCATCCGCCACTCCTACCATGAGCCGCGCTACACCGCGCTCGCGGCGCCCGCCTACGAGCTGTGGGCCGAGCTGGAGGCGGAGTCCGGCGTTCAGGTTCTCCTCAAGACCGGCGGGCTGGACCTGGAAATGACGGGGACGACCGGACCGAAGGATCTGAGCCATTGCGCGTCGTCCATGGCGGAGCGCGGCGTGCCCTTCGAGGAGTTGGACGCCCGGGAGATCATGCGCCGCTACCCGCAGTTCACGCTGCCCGAGGGAGCCCGCGGTCTCTACCAGGCCGACGGCGGTCTGGTCGACGCGCGCAAAGCCAATGCGGTCCACGTGGTGCTCGCCCGTCTCCACGGCGCGACGATTCTCGACGCGCTGCCGGTCCGCGAGATCCGTCCGAGCGGCGGCGCGGTTTAGGTCGTGACCGATGATGGCGTCTTCACCGCGGGCCACGTCGTGGTCGCGGCGGGGGCTTGGACCAACACCCTCATGAAAACCCTTGGGGTCGACTGGCCGCTGACGGTCACCCAGGAGCAGGTCACCTATTTCGCCACGCCCCATCTGCGCGAGTTCGCCCCGGATCGCTTCCCGGTCTGGATCTGGCGGGCGCCGGAAGGGTTCTACGGCTTCCCGGTCTACGGAGAGGTCGCGACGAAGGCCGGGCAGGATGTCGGCGGGGAGGAAGTCACCGCGGAGACCCGGTCGTTCGAGCCGAATCCGAAGATGAGATCGCGGCTGGTCAGTTTTCTGGAGGCGCACATCCCGCGGTTCCTCGGCCCTGAGCTCTCCACCAAAACCTGCCTGTACACGATGCCCCCCGACCGCCATTTCGTGATCGACGCGGTTCCGGGCTCCCCGCAGGTGAGCGTCGTCGTCGACGGCGGTCACGCCTTCAAGTTCGCGACGCTGATCGGCCGGATCCTGAGCCAGCTGGCGCTCGACGGCCGGACTGACTATCCGATCGAGTCGTTCCGGGCCGACCGCCCGGCGCTGAACGACCCGACATTCCGGCCGTTCTTCCGCAACGAGGCCGTGATCCATCGCGCCTGATCGTTTTCAACCCGCCGCCGCTCGGACGCGGCCGCTGAACTGAAAGGAATGGACAGATGAGCGACGCAACTTCCTCCGCCAAGCCGGGACTTCTGGAACGGCTCGACGCCGGGCCGGTGATCTGCGCCGAAGGGTATGTCTTCGAGTTCGAGCGGCGCGGCTATCTCCAGGCGGGCTCATTCGTCCCTGAGGTCGTGCTGGAGCATCCCGATCTGGTCGCCCAGCTCCACCGCGACTTCGTCCATGCCGGGTCCGACGTGGTCGAGGCGTTCACCTACTACGCCCATCGCGAGAAGCTGCGATTGATCGGCAAAGAGCATGTGCTTGAGGAGATGAACCGGCAGGCGCTGACGATCGCGAACGACGTCGCGGCTGAGACGGGAGCGCTCTTCGCCGGGAACATCTGCAACACCAACGTCTTCATCGGCGACGCGGAGTCGAAACGGGCCGTGCGCGCGATGTTCGAGGAGCAGGTCGGCTGGGCGGTCGACGCCGGGGTCGATTTCATCATCGGCGAGACATTCTCGTGGGGTGAGGAGGCGCTGACCGCGCTCGACGTGATCAACGCGGCGGGCAAGCCGGCCGTGATCACCCTTGCGATCCACCAGCAGCCGCTCACGCGGGAAGGATGGTCGCCCGAGGAGGCGTGCGCCCGGCTGGAGGAGCGGGGAGCGGCCGTGGTCGGCCTGAACTGCATCCGCGGCCCGCGAACGATGATGGACCTGCTCCCGGCGATCCGGCAGCGGGTCAAGGGGCACGTCGCGGCGCTGCCCGTCCCGTACAGGACGCACGACGCGCAGGCGACCTTCCAATCGCTCCGCGACGACGGATATGCGGCGGCGCCGAACGGACGGTCGTTTCCGACGGCGCTGGATCCGTTCGTCTGCACCCGGTACGAGATCGCCGACTTCGCCAGGGACGCGGCTGCGCTTGGCGTCGCCGATTTGGGCGTCTACTGCGGCGCCGGCCCGCACCACATCCGCAGCATGGCCGAGGCGCTGGGCCGGACGCCACCGGCCAGCCGTTTCACCGCCGACATGTCGAAGCACGCCTTCCTCGGCACGGATCCCACGCTCAAACAGGAAAACCGGGAATACGTGACGGTGCTTTGAACCCGCCGGACCGATCGATCGGATTGACTGTCGGGGGAGACAAAACCATGGGCGCCATCGAATTCATCCACGAGACGCGTTGGCAGGATCTCCCGGAGTCGGTTCGCAGCCAGGCGCGGCGATGCCTGCTCGACACGCTCGGCGCCGCGATCGGCGGGCGGCGCACCGAGCTGTCGCGGATCATCAACGATTTTGCGGCAGCGGCGTACGGCGGCGCGGGGGCGACGCTCTGGCTCGACGGACGACCGGTTTCGTCAGCGGGCGCGGCGTTGGCGAACGGGATGACGATCGACTCGCCCGACATCCATGACGGCTACCTCGCCGTGAAGGGGCATGCCGGGGTCGCCCTCGTGCCGGCCGTTCTGGCGATGGCGCCGGTCGACGCGGGCCGGGTGATGTCCGGGCAGGAGCTGCTGACCACGCTGGTTGTCGGCTATGAGGTGGCGCTGCGGGCGGGGGTGGCCCTGCACGCGACCGCCTGCGACTACCACACCTCCGGTGCCTGGAGCGCCCTGGGTTGCGCGGCGATGGGGGCGCGGATGCTCGGGCTGGGGCCGGACCGGACCGGACACGCCCTCGGGATTGCGGAGTACCACGGGCCGCGCTCGCAGATGATGCGCTGCATCGACCATCCGACGATGGTCAAGGACGGCTCAGGGTGGGGGGCGATGACCGGGGTCAGCGCGGCGATGCTGGCGGCGGCGGGCTTCACCGGGGCGCCGGCGGTGACGGTCGAGGCGCCGGAGTGCGCGGCGACATGGGCGGACTTCGGCTCGCGATGGCGGATCGAAGAGCAGTTCTTCAAGCCGTGGGCAGTCTGCCGCTGGGCGCAGCCGGCGATCGCGGGGGCGCTCGCGCTGCAGCGGGAACACGCGCTGCCGGCGGCTGAGATCGAGCGGATCCAGGTGATCACCTTTCACCATGCGACGCGGCTGGCGTCGCGGCGGCCGACCACGACCGAGGAGGCGCAATACAGCCTGCCCTTTCCCGTCGCCGCCGCGTTGACGAACGATCGATTGGGGCTGGATCAGCTCAGCGGCGCCGGATTGCGGAATCCGGAGGTCCTGCGGCTCGCCGACCGGATCGAGCTGGTGGACGACCCGGCCCTCAGCGCGCGCTTCCCCGCCGAGCGGGTGGCGCGGGTGCGGATCGAGACGGTGGCGGGCGCCGTGCTCGACTCCGGCGAGGTTCGCGCCCGGTGGGATGCCGCGGACCCTCCGTCGGACGAGGACCTGATCGCGAAATTCCGGTGGTTGGCGGGCGAGAGTCTGCCGACGGCCAGGGTGGATGCGCTGCTCGACTTCGTCTGGAACTGCGCGGACCTGACCGAGATCGGTGGACTGGGCTCACTGCTGGCGCCGCCGGCCGCAGTTTGACAGCGCTTCGATGCGCTCTCCTTCGTGTTCCGACCTGACGGAACTGGAGTCGATCCCGGCAATGGGCAGGCGGGGAGGGCGTCGGGCTTGAAGGTGTCTCGGATGAAAATGGAAATGGGAGCGGCGATTCGCCGCTCCCATTGTCCTTTGCGCCATGACCGTGAGAAAGGTTGACCTATGTCAGATCTTCGCAGGGTGTCCCATCAAGGTCGCCGTCCATGCCGGCGACGTCGGGGCTGTTGTCGCCGCCGTGCGCGTCGAAGTAGGCCTGAGCCTCGGCTTGGGTCTTGAAGTCGCGGCAGTGGATGAGCTCGCCTGAGGCCGAACCGGCCGCTTCCGCGGTCGGCGTCTTGCCGGACTTTCCGCCGGAGGGCGTCGGATTCGCTCCGCCGGAGTTCGTCGCCGAAGCTTTTTCTCCGTTGCCGACGGCGATGTCCACCGCGTAGACCTTCCCGGCGGTGTCGAGGCTGAAGACCAGGGAGAGATCGCCGGAGACGCCGCCGACCTTCAGCGCCGTCAGGTCGGATTTCTTGAACGATTTCTTCAACGACGCGCTGCTGCCGACGATCCGGATCTCGCCTTTGGCGTTGGTCGGATTGCCGAACGTCGCGTCGGCGGGCACGACGGCCTGCGCGTATTTGGTCGCGTCGGCGACCGTCCAGTCCTTCTTGTCCGACTCCGTGAGCGGTGTGTGGTTCAGTCGGTCGGCCGCGATGGTGATTTGACTGGCGCGGTCGTTGGTGAACGCCGCCGCGACCAGACCGAATCCGGGTACGGTGTACCCGAAGACGTTCCCGTTCCCCGGGTTGGTGCCGGGCTTGCCGTAGACCGCGGCGAAGCTCGCCTTGCTGCCGCCAAGACGGGCGGCGAGCGGATCGGCGCCCGTCGGGGTCGGCGTCGAGGCCGCGGACGACATCGACACGGAGAACGGCGCGAAGAGCGCGAGCATCAGTCCGATGATCGACGCCGACGCCAGCGATTTGGTCAGACGCATGGTCCTGCCCTCCATCTTGAACCCTACCCGCCCAGCTTCGAGACGGCGCCGCTGATCGCCGGCATGATCGCGCCGAGCACCGAACTGAACATGTCGCCCCCCGGCATGCCGCTCAAGCTGGCGGACGCCGCGTCGCCGACCGCGTCGGCGACATCCCCGCCGTGGCCGGTCCCCGCGACCGCCGCCGCACCGCCCACCGCGCCGGCCGCGGCCAGGACCGTCGGGATGCCGCCCGGCACGTTCGTCTGAACCCAGTGCAGCATCTTGGCGAGCGAGGAGGGATCGCTGGCCTGACCCTGAAGGCCCGTCCCGGCCCCCGAAGCGGCGCCGAGACCCGCGTTGGCGCCGACGCTTTGCAGAATCTGGGCCAAAACCGAGCGGTCCTCCGGCGACACGGATCCCAGCCCCGACGACGTCGCGCTCTGGAACTGATTGGGGTCGAGCGTCGTCGCGGCCTGCTGCAATTGCGCCTGCGCCTGCTGGACCTCCGGGTGGGCCGCCACGCCGCTGCTCTGCATCGCGGCCAACAATCCTCCGCCCGCCGGGGCGGCCGCCTGTGCAGGATCGGTCTGTCCGGTGTCGCTCGAGTCCTGCGTCATCTTGTTCAGCAACGAATCCATGGACCCCGTCCTCTCCGGTGAAATCGGCGAACGCCATGAACGATCGGTCCCGCCCGGCAGAACCGATGACAGCGTACCGCACCATGGCAATGGCGAAGACGTGACCGGCCCCAAGAAACGTCATGCCGACTACCCATCCAGGAGGTCGGCCGTCATGTTGGTCGGCGGCTTCGCCTGACGGAGCGGAACGCGTCGCGAGTCGGAATCACGCCTCGCGACTCGCGATCCTCCTTGCCGACGACTCCCTGTCGTCGACCTATTCGTAGCAGTCGGGGGCGATTCTGAAGGTCGACCACTGGGCCGGGTCGTGCCCGGTGATCAGCAGCGCCCCCTCGCGCTCCGCGATCTCGGCCAGCCGGTGCGCGCTGCGGCGGGCCGCCTCGGGGTCGGCGGCGGTGCCCCAGTTGTCGGTCGCGAGGTTCTCCAACGTGGAGATCGCGTCGATCGCCAGCAGCACCGGGCCGGTCTTCGGCAGCCGCACCAGCAGCGACATGTGGCCGATCGCGTGGCCGCCCGTCTCGATCAGCTCGACGCCGGGGACGAGTTCGACGTCGCCGTCCACCAGCTCGTAGGTCAGCTGGGGCTGATCCCACAAATCGCGGGTGAGGGGATCGCCGGTCGCCTTCGCGGCCTCGTGGGCCGCGCGCTGGGCGACGATCCGGGCGCCCCCGAAGTCGCCGTGGTTCCCCGCGTGGTCGAAGTGGAAGTGGGTGGCGACGAGGATGTCGATGTCGCCCACCGTCAGCCCGATCTCCGCGAGCCGGTGGACGATGTCGTCCTCCGGGGTCATCAGCACGGTGAGCGCGTCGGCGAACGGCGTGCCGTCGAACGTGGCTCCCGGGTCGGCGATGTGCTTTCGGTGCATACCCGTGTCGACGAGCAACCGTCGGCCGTCGTCCGTCTCGATGAGGTACCCCGGGATCGGGATGACGACCCGGGCGCCGTCGCCGCTGCCGGGCGTCAGCACGGCGCCCTTGTCGACGTCCGCCCGGCCGAGGTTGAGCAGGAAGAGACGCATTGCTTTCTCCTTCTTATGGTCGTGATGTTGGTGCCGCCAGATTCCGAATGGCGTTGTCAGTCTCTCTTATAAAGACGACGAGATTCTTCCTTCGTCAGAATGACATGCGGAGAGGGCCTCCTCCATCGGTCATCCTGAGGAACGAAGGATCTCGTCGTGCGCTGCGTCACGCGCCGAAAGGGCGATCGTCGGGGTCGGTTCCCGTCTATGGTCTACCCGCGAGCGTGAGGGCCAGGCTTGAGCCGGCCCCGATCGCCACATCGGCGGGCAAGGTCATCGTGTGTTTCCGACCGATACCTTCGGCGGTCGACGGGAGGGGCTTGCCATCGAGCTCGACCGTGACGGTGTCGCCGTTGTAGTCATCGACAACAATACTTCGTACGGTGATCGAGCCAAAGACTGCGTGGATCTCAACTCGATAGTCGTCCGGTCCTGCGTTTTGGACGAGGGATCCCCAGCCGGTCGCGGTGATCAGGGGCAGGCGGCTGCCTCTGCGGCCGCTCGCGTCGGAGAGCGAGAACGTGTGGGTCACCACGTCGTAGCGGACGCCGCTGATCGCCTCCAAGACGCTCCAGCCGGCCATGGCGCGGGAGTAGTGGTCGCCGCACTCGATCTCGTTGTACGGGTTGCGGCGCTCGCCGGAGTAGCGGTGGCGCAGGTCCTTCAGGATCCGCATGCCCTGATCGTCCAGCCCCTCCATGATGCAGTGGGCGGCGACTTGATACTCGATGCCGGTCCACACCTCGTCGCAATAGCGGACGGGAACCGCCGGGCGTCCGCCCTTCGGCCACGTGCAGATCAGCAGGCCGTTGTCGTTGCGGTCGGCGTAGATCCGGAAACCATGCTTGAAATCGCCGAAGCCCTCGCGCGTGTTGTAGCGGACGACGGATTGGAGCGTGGTCCGCACGTGGTCCTTCGGCAGGATGTAGCCGAGCCCCAGCAGGTGTGCCCACCATTGCCCGAAGAGCTGGTCGGAGAGGCAGCCCTCGCCGAACTGGTCCTCGGGTGGGCTGTGGTCGTCCAGAAGCTGGATGTAGTACTCGCCGTTCCAGAGCAGGGCGTCGTAGCGGGCGCTGCCGGCGTCGAAGAGCGCCCGCAGCTCGGCCGCGTACGCCGGCTCGCCCTGAAGCCGGGCCAGTTCCTCCCCGGCGCGCAGCGCGGCCAGCCAAAGCCCGCCGATGTAGATGTTCGGGCCGAAGAAATGGATGTCGTAGGTGTTGCCCTGCTCGCCTTCGAGCACGCCGTCGCCGTTCCCGTCCCAGGTCGTCCGGATGTATTCGATCAGCCGATGGACGTGCGTCCAGTGGTCGTGCAGCCACTGGACGTCGCCGCCCTGCCGGATCTCGCGGTAGGTCTTGAGCACGGCCCCGAGCATGCCGTCCAGCGCGGGTCGGCTCGGTCCGCCGATCGGCTCGTCCCAGAGCTGCTTGAGGTAGAGCGGCAGGATCGTCCGGTGCGGGATGTAGCCCTCCGGGGCCTGCACGTGCTCGAACTCGGTGGTGCGCATCCGCCGCTCCAGCCGCGGGAAGAGGCGGCTGAGGGCCATCTCGTAGTTCCAGACGTGGGAGCAGTTGAGCGGGCACGAGCCGCCGAAGTCGCCGTTCCACATCGAGGTCGAGGCGCCCAGCGCCCCCTCGAAGCCGAAGAAGTTGCCGTCCTCGGTCCAGAACGTGGTCGGGCTGCGGATCAGGCTGCCCTGAGCCGCAATCGCCTCGATCAGGAACCCCGGGAGCGTGCTTCCGGCCAGCGTCGACTCCCAAAGGCGGGTCGTCGCCTCGAGGCGCCCGCGGTCGCGGACCACCTCGTCGGTGACGGCGATGGCGTCGGCGAATCGGGTCGCGTAGGCGTTGCCCAGCCAGAATCTGCTCAGCCCGTAGTCCCGCATCCGGCCGAACTGGTCGAAGTTGACGAAGCGGTTGGGGAAGAACCAACTGAGGATGAACGCGTGGCTGGCCGACTCTCCCGGGGCGAGGCGGAAGGGGATCATCAGCCCGCCGTTCCAGGTCGTGCCGTCGGGGCTCGGCCCATGCCGGAGCAGGGGCAGGTTGCGGTAGGAGCGCTGCTCCGGGCTGTCCTGCCCGACGAACTGGCGGTGCGCGTTGAGCCCTTCCATGAACCGGAGGAACTGCTCCGCAGAGGTCCACTGCTCGTAGACGCGGACGTTGCCGCCCAGCGCGGTCAGCATCATCTGCCCGGCGCCGGGATGGTCGGGCGGAAGGGAGAGATTCTCCATCACCAGCGAGGTCCGGTCCGGCGAGCGGCGGACGCGGTTGGTGTTGCCGCCGTAGAGCGGGTTGCGGTTGCCGGCGGTGGGCGTCAGACCGTCCCAGCCGACCGCGTTCTGGAGGGTGGCCGCCAAGGCGCCCTGAAGGTGGAGGGCGGTCGGGTTCCGCAGCGTGAAGGTGAAGACCGCGGCCGGCATCCCGCTCGACCACTCGTCGAGCGGGATGAACGGCGTGTATGCCTCGAGGCCGACGTCGATCGGCAGCTCGTCGTCGAGATACGTGATGCGCGCGAACGGGTAGGTGGCCTCGAACTCCGTGCGCGCCACTCCCGGCAAGAGCTTCACGAGCCGGCGCTGGTCGTCGGGGATGTCGTCGTCGTTGACCAGCGGCGTGCGGTCCGGCGGCAAGTCGGCGATCTCGCGGGACTGGAGCAGGCGGATGACGTTGACCGGGGGTTCGGTCGAGGTGACGCGGATCGCGAAAAAGCTGTCCGGGATGAATCCGCGGTGGTTGCGCTGATTGTGCAGCTGCCACTGGCGCAGGCCGCCGTCGCCGCCGAGCGAGACGTGGCCGGCGCCGACCCCGC
>JBPCRG010000554.1:0-5977 GCA_050997095.1 Thermomicrobiales bacterium
GACATCTACCACGCGCAGCGGATGGAGGGGAATTTGGTCGCCACCATCCGCGCGCGGGTCGGGCTCATCGGCCACGTCCAGATCGCCGACAGCCCGGCCCGGAACCAGCCGGGGACGGGCGAGATCAACTATCCGTTCGTGCTGAACGCGCTCGACGACGCCGGATACGACGGCTGGGTCGGGCTGGAATACAAACCGGCGGGGTCGACGGAGTCGTCGTTGGCGTGGCTCGGCGAGTGGGGATTCATGGGAGAGCCCGGCCGCTGATCCGTTCACCGATGGCGATTTGCGACGACCGATCGAGAACGAGCAACGAGAGAGGCGCCGACCATGGGAGAACGAATCGGGTTCATCGGACTTGGCATCATGGGCAGACCGATGGTCCGAAACCTCGTCAAAGCGGGCTACGAGGTGGTCGTCCACAACCGAAGCCGGCCCGCGGTCGACGAACTCGTCTCCGAGCTCTCCGGCGTGGTCGCCGCATCCTCTCCGGCCGAGGTTGCCGGTCAGGTCGCGGTCGTGATCACCATGCTGCCCGACTCGCCCGACCTCAGGGCCGTCGTCTTCGGGTCGGACGGGCTGCTTTCGGCCATGGGCGCCGGCGATCTGCTCATCGACATGAGCACGATCGCCCCGGCGACGGCGATCGAGGTCGGCGACGCGCTCGCCGCGAAAGGCGCGTCGGCGCTCGACGCGCCGGTCAGCGGGGGCGACAAAGGCGCGATCGCCGGCACGCTGAGCATCATGGTCGGCGGCTCGGACGCCGATTTCGCGCGCGCGACGCCACTTTTCGAGGCGCTGGGCAAAACCGTCGTCCACGTCGGCGGTTCGGGCGCGGGTCAAATCGTCAAAGCCTGCAATCAAGTTGTTGTCGCGCTCAACTACGCCGCCGTCTCCGAGGCGCTGGTGCTGGGATCGAAGGCAGGGGTCGATCCGGAGAAGATCGTGCAGGTGCTCGGAGGCGGGTTGGCCGCCAGCCGGGTGCTGGAGTTGCGGGGCGCGTCGATGATCGCCCACAATTTCCAGCCAGGATTCCGCGTCGATCTGCACCGGAAGGATCTTGGCATCGCTCTCGCGACCGGCAAGGAGCACGGCGTCCCCCTGCCGGTCACCGCGCTCGTCAGCCAGCTCTTCGATGTGGTGGCGGCGCGCGGCGATGGCGGCTTGGACCACTCGTCCCTTCTCTCTGTAATCGAAGGTATGGCGGACACGAAGGTCGGGTCAGGCAAGTAGGCGCGCCCGGCGGGACCATCTGGCGGTGTCTGTTACCCTGATCGCGGCCTTATGGTTCAGATGTCGCCCAATCAGCACTGTCTGGGCAGGGATGTCCGCCGACTCGCGGATGACTGCACGGACTGACACTTGGACGGGCGGATGGAGACGGCAATCCAATGAGCAGACCAGGCTATTTCCGGATCGGAATCGTCGTCACCCTCTCGTCACTGCTTGCCGTCGGCTCGTTGGCCGTTTCGGGAGGGATCGCCGCGGACGAGTTGGCGACGCCGACTGCCGCCTTGGCGACGGACTCCGCGCCGCCCGCCATCGCCCAGCCGCCCGACCTGTTCGTCGCGGCCGCGGACCGCTCCGGCGCGATCGTCTCCTACCGTCGGCCCTCGGCGGTGGACGAGACGGACGGGACGGTCGGAGTCCGTTGCCAGGCCCCGTCGGACTCCGTCTTCCCGCTGGGGCAAAGCGTGGTCACCTGCTCCGCCGCCGATGCTGCGGGCAACGGATCGGCGGTCACCTTCGCGGTCGTGGTCGCCGACCAGACCCCGCCCCTGATCGCCGCCGCCGCCGACATCGTCGTGAACGACGCGCCGGCGAAGGGCGCCATCGTCGAATACTCGCCGCCGACGGCGAGCGACAACGTCGATGGGGCGGTCGCGGTCTCGTGCGACATCCCGAGCGGCAGCCTCTTCCCGATCGGGCAGACGCTCGTCACCTGCGGCGCCCGCGACAGCGTCGGCAACGCGGCGGCGCCGGTTGCCTTCCTGGTCACCGTCAACCCCGCCCCGGAACCGACCGCGACGGAGCCACCCGCGCCGACGGTCGAGAACACTCCGACCCCGAAGGCGACCGTGGAGGCCACGCAACCGCCGAGCGAGTCCTCCGCGACCGCCACGGACGACGCCTCGACTCCGTCGCCTACGGACGGCACCGTTGACGCGACCGCGACGGCGACCGCCAGCGCGACCGCGACCGATGTGCCGGCGACGACGCCGAACGCCACCGAGCCGCCACACGCTGCGGTCGCGACGATGATTCCGACCGCGACGGCCACACCGACGCCCGCCGCGACCGCCGTCACGCCGGACGCCGCCGTCCCGGCCCGCCCGGCGCTCGAGCTGCCGTGGCCGCCGCCGGAGAGCTTCACCCTGGTTCTCGACGGTGGACCGATTGCCGGTCTCGCCGCGCTCTGGCGCAATCAGGAGTTTCCGATCACGCAGGAATTCGGGCACACCGAGTTTTCGGTCTCCCATGGAGCATGGTATGCCTACGGCCGGGACTACGGTCTCGACGGGTACGAGCACACCGGCCTTGACATCGGGATGCCCGCGGGGACTCCGCTCTACGCGGCGTTCAGCGGCACGGTGAAGATCTCCGGCGGGGTTCCCTACTTCACCTTCTACGGCAACGGCGACCCGGGGGTAGGCGAGCTTCAGATCGAGATGGACAACGGCAACGTCGTGATCCTCGGCCACATGGGGCGGATCGTCGTCAACGAGGGCGAGCGCGTCGAGCCGGGCCAGTTCCTCGGCCTCTCGGGCGGCGACAACGGGGACCATCTCCATCTCGAGACCCGTGAGCTCCAGCCTGGAGGCGGCTATCGGATGGTCGACCCGCGCAAGAGCTTCCTGTTCGACGCGATCGAGAAGGCGGCACGCCACAACCAGAAGAATCAGCCCGCCATCGACGACCAGCGCCGCCGGGTCGGGTAGCGCGGCATCGATGACGGGCGGCGCAAACTGGCGTCGGCCGATGGAGCGCCCCAATCGAGAAGCCGGCGGGAGACCCCGCCGGCTTCCCCCTAATTCGGCTCTGAAACAGCTTGCTGGCGAGCCCGCCATGCATGGTACCCAGCCAGCGTCCGCTCGTTCGGCGGATATGTGCCGGGCAGGGCCGCGCCCCCTTGGATCCGCTCGGTGATGAAGCGTTCGAGATCCTCCTGATTCGCGGCGGGCTCGGCGATCTCGGCGGCGAGGTGGTGGGGGATCACGACGACGCCCTCCTCGTCGCCGACCAGGATGTCGCCCGGGTAGACCGGCACGCCGGCGCAGCCGATCGGCACGTCGATGTCGACCGCGTGGTGGATCGCCAGGCTGAGGGTGGCGGATCGGCCGGCCGCGAAGACGGGGAAATCCATCGCGGCGATCTCCGGCGAGTCGCGGAAGGCGCCGTCGCTGACGATCGCGGCCGCGCCGCGCACCCTCGCGCGGGTCACGAGGATGCCCCCTCCGTTCGCCGCGCGCAGATCCCCGCGGCAGTCGAGCACCAGCACCTGACCCGGACCGACCGTCTCGAACGCCTTGCGCTCGGGATGGTCCGGATCCCGGAAGACCTCCTCGCGGTCCAGATCCTCCCTGGCGGGGATGCTGCGCAGCGTGACGGCCTCCCCGACGAAGCGGGCGGCGCGAGGATTGAGCGGCGACACCTCGTTCAGGAACGCGTTGCGGAATCCGCGTTTGAAGAGCTGCGTCGTCAGCGTCGCGGTGCTCGCGCGGCGCAGCTGCTCGAAGACCTCGGCGGAGATCGGTTCTCTGTCCATGCCCGTCCCTTCTCCAACCCGTGATTCGTCGTTCCCGGCATCTTAGCCGCCACGCCCGATCCCGGTCTGCGACAATCGCGCGGTCGGAGTTTGAAGGGGAGGGGACGGGATGCAGACGAACCGGGTCAAGGCGGCGCTCAAGAGCGGGGACGCCGTCAGCGGGCCGATCCTCAACGAGGCGCGCTCGGTCACCACGGTCAAGATCATGGCGCTGGCTGGCCACGATTTCCTCTGGTTCGACATGGAGCACGCCATGTTCGACTGGGAGACGCTGCTCAACCTGGTGCAGATGTCGCTGGTCTGCGGGATCACGCCGCTGGTCCGCGCGACCGATCTGAGCTACCCGCTGGTGGCGCGGGCGATGGACGCGGGCGCCCAAGGCATCATCATTCCGCGCGTCGAGACGCGAAAGCAGGTGGAGCAGGCGGTCAGCTACGTGAAATACCCGCCGGTCGGGCGACGCGGTGCCGGGGGCGAGGGCCGCTACGGCTACGAGCGGAAGGGCGTGAAGGCCGCCGTCGAGGAGGCCAACGCGGAATCGATGGTGATCATCCAGGTCGAGACGATGCTCGGGCTCGAGAACCTTGACGAGATGGCGCAGGTCCCCGGCGTCGACGTGGTCTGCGTCGGCCCGCAGGATCTCTCGATCGCGCTAGAGCTGCCGGGGGATCGCGAGCATCCGCGCTTCATCGAGGCGGTCCAGCACGTGATCACCGTCTGCGCGCGGCGCGGGGTCGCCAGCGGCATGGTCGAGCGCGAGGCCGCGAACTTCCGGCTCTGGCACGACCTGGGCGCGCGCTTCTTCGCGTGCAACACCGACGCGAACATGGTCGCGCAGGCTGCCGCCCGGGACGTCGAGACGCTGCGCGGCTTCACCCGACCGAAGAACGCCTGAGCCTTCTGCCGATGGTGAGCACATGAGGAAAAAAGTGAACGCGTCGACTCCGGAAGACCCGTCCACGCTTCCGCCGTCGAACGCGGAGATCGCGACGACGCTGCGGCTCCTGGCGGACCTGCTGGAGATCGGCGGGGAGCCCGTCTTCCGCGTCGTCGCCTACCGGCGCGCGGCGGAGGGCATCGACGCGCTGCCGGAGCGGCTTGCCGACATCGATGGGAGGCACGGGCTGGAGGCGATCCCCGGCGTGGGGAAGGGGATCGCCGAGAAGATCGAGGAGCTGCTCCAGACCGGGAAACTCGCCCAACTGGACGAGTTGGACCGCGTGACGCCGCGCACTGTCGCCGAACTGCTGGCGGTTCCCGACATCGGACCCAAGCGGGCGGCGCTGCTCTTCCACGAGCGCGGCGTCGCCAGCCTGGCCGATCTGCGCCGCGCCCTCGACGCGGGGACGCTCGCCGGGGTCACCGGCCTCGGCCCGAAGGCGCTCGACCGCATCGCCGAAGGTCTGAAGGCCATGCCCGTCGACGACGAGCGCATGCCGCTGCCGGACGCGCGGACGCTTGGCGCGTCGCTCGTCCGCCAGCTGCGGGAGGCGGCCCCGACGATCACCCGGATCGAGCTTGCGGGCAGCGTCCGCCGGTTCCGGGAGAGCGTCGGGGACCTAGACATCGTCGCCGCCGCGGAGGAGCCGGAACCCGTGATCGCGGCGTTCGCGGCGTTGTCCTCCGTGCGCAGGGTCGAGATGCACGGCGCGAACCGCTGCCGGGTCTCGCTGGAGCAGGGCGGATCGGCCGACCTTCGGGTCCTGCCGGAGCGGCACTGGGGTTCCCTCCTCCACCACTTCACCGGCAGCAAGTTCCACAACGTCCATCTGCGCGACATCGCGATCGAACGCGGCGCCTCGATGAGCGAATACGGGTTCAAGGTCGGAGAGGCGCTCACTCCCTGCGCGACCGAGGAGGAGGTGTACCGCTTTCTCGGTCTGCAATACATCGCTCCGCCGATGCGGGAGAACACCGGCGAGATCGAGCGCGCCGCGGCCGGCGATCTGCCGCCCATCGTGCAGCTTGCCGATCTGCGCGGCGATCTGCATTCGCACTCGACCTACAGCGACGGCGAGGGCTCGATCGAAGAAATGGCGCGCGGCGCGATCTCCCGCGGCTACCGGTATCTGTGCGTCACCGACCACTCGCGCGGCTTGGCGGTCGCGCACGGGCTCGACGAGGAGCGACTTCGCCGACAGCGCGAGGAGATCGACCGCGTCAACGCCGACCTCGCGCCGTTCCGCGTGCTGCAGGGGCTGGAGGTGGAGG
>JBPCRG010000568.1:0-9505 GCA_050997095.1 Thermomicrobiales bacterium
GTTCATCGCCGATCTCGCCGATGCCGCCGCCCGGCATTGGCGCGACGCCGACGCCGGGATGTGGGAGATGCGGGGGCCTCTACAGCATCACCTCTCCTCAAAGGTGCTCTGTTGGGTTGCGCTGGACCGCGCCGTCGCGCTCGCGCCGGGGCTTGGCGTCCCCGGCCGGGTGGCCGGGTGGGCGGCCGAGCGCGACATCATCCGCGCCGCGATCCTCACCCGCGGCTGGAGCGAGAAGCGGCAGGCGTACGCCCAGGCGTTCGATTCCGACGAACTCGACGCGGCCGCGCTCCTGATGCCGATCATCGGCTTCCTCCCCGCCGCCGATCCGCGCATGCGCTCGACGATCGAGGCCGTCGCCCGCGATCTGACCGACGGCGGGCTTGTCCTTCGCTACCGGAACCAGGCCGGACTCAACCCGGATGGACTTTCCGACGAGGAGGGATCCTTCGTGATCTGCTCGTGTTGGCTGGTCTCCTGTCTCGCCCTGGCGGGGGAGCTTGAACGGGCGGAGGCGCTCTTCGCCCGGATCACGGGTTGCGCGAACGATCTCGGACTGCTGGCGGAGGAGATCGATCCCAAGACCGGCGACCTGCTCGGCAACTTCCCCCAGGCCTTCAGCCACATCGGCGTGATCACCGCCGCCTGGCAGATCGACCGGGCGCGGGCCCGCGCCGGAGTCTAGCCGTGCGGCGACAGGCGTCGCTCATGTCTGCTTTGGCTCGTCAACGACGCCCGCAATCTTCCGCGATCCCCGATGATTCCGATTCAGTCGAGAAAGAAGGCACGGAACTCCTCGACCGTTTCCGCCGGTGCCTCCTCCGCGAGATAGTGTCCGCAATCGAGCGCGCGGCCGCGCACATTTTCGGCCCAATCCCGCCAAATCTCGAGGACGTCGTACCATGTCGCGACCGAGGCGCGCGCTCCCCAGAGCACGAGCACGGGGCACGCGAGCGGCCGCCGCTCTCGATCCGCCTCGTCCAAGGCAAAATCGATCGTGGCGCCCGCCCGATAGTCCTCGCACATCGCGTGAATCGTCGCCGGGTCGTGGACGGAGCGGAGATAGCCCGCCAGCGCGTCTGGATGAAAGAGGCCTCGATTGCCGCGGAAGTAGTAATTGTCGGGGTCGCAGCCGATCAGATCCTCAGGCATCGGAGCGGGTTGGGCCAGAAAAAACCAGTGGAAGTAGTCGAGCCCGAAGGCCATGTCGGCGCGCCGGTACGCCTCGCTGGTCGGGACGATGTCGAGAACGGCGAGCTTCGTGACGACCTCGGGGTGGTCGATCGCCATCCGATAGGCGACCCGGCCGCCCCGATCATGCCCGGCGACCGCGAATCGCGCGTGGCCAAGCTCCCGCATCACCGCGACCTGATCGAGCGCCATCGCCCGCTTCGAATAGGGCGCGTGGTCTGCGGTCGTCGGCGGCTTCGAGCTCTCGCCATATCCGCGCAAATCCGTCGCCACGACCGTGAAATCCCGCGCCAGCAGCGGAGCCACCGCATGCCACATCAGGTGCGTCTGCGGGTGTCCGTGCAGCAGCAGCGGCGGGCCGTCGCCGCCCCGGCGGACGCGGATCGTGGCGTCGCCGGTCTCGATGGTCAGATCGTCAAATCCCTCGAACAAAGCCATTGGCTCGCGCTCCGTTTCTGGGGCGGCCTGCGCAGCCGGGCGGCCAGCTTGCGATTCGCGCCGACCTCGACGGTCGCGTCCTATATAGAGTATGGAGTCGATCGTAATTGAGCGGGCGCGTCGAGTACTCCGACCGTCGTCTTGTGCCAGTGGGAGCCATTTCCATTCCGTCATTCCGGGCAATCATGCCCGGCTGATCCTCGCAGTGTCGCTCAATCGTCCGCGGCCGCAACCGCATCGATCTCCAGAAGCCACTCGGGGCATTCAGAGTCTGGAGGACGACGACGGTCAGGGCCGGTCTGGTGCCTCGGAGCTGCCGTGTCCGGATCTCCCGGTTCCCGGCGGCTTGATCCCGATCGGTCAGATGGGTCGTCACCTTGACGAGATGTTCAACGCCCATTTCCGCAGCCGCCAGAATCGACTCGGTGTTGTCCCAGATCGCCTCACACTACTCATCGAAGCCGGTCGGCACGTCGCCGTCGGGCCGCTGCGGGATCGTCCCGCTGACGTAGAGCCAACGCGCCCCCGGTCCGACTTCGACCGCGTGGCTGTAGCCGCCATTGGGAGGCGCGACAGAATCCGGGTTGTGGCGCTTCATGCTTCACTCCGTTTCTGATCGATCGGCCGACATCCCGAAGCACGCCGTGCCGATATCGATCAGCCTCGTGGCCAGGCGCTCCGTCGGTCGGCGACGGCCATGAGGAGGATACCAAAGGTGCCGGTGAGGATTGCTTCGAGATAACCATCCCAGGAGTCGTCGGCTGAACCGAACGATCCAGCCACCGCGCATCGGTGAGGATACCGATGCCGCCGAGACGCTGATGCGCGATGATGCGTCCACGTTGACATCACGATCTCTTCGGCGGGAAATCAATCCAACGGCATGGGGAGGGGTCGATGCAATCGCTCTTCGGCACCCGGACGTCCGCCGACATCAACCTCGCCGCCCAGCTCATCCTGCTGGCAGGGCTCTGGATCGGGTTCGCGCTCGCGCGCAAAAAGCGGTTCGGCCATCACGCCAACGTGCAGACCACGATGGTGCTGCTCAACCTCCTCTTCATCCTCTTCGTGATGGTCTCCAGCTTCTACTCGTACGTGATCCAAGGCGGGACGGGCGACAGCGTGGCCCGCTGGATGATCGTCCACGCCGTCCTCGGCACGGTCGCGGAGGTCACCGGGATCTACCTGATCCTGCGCATGCGCACGGGCGTGATCCCCAAACGCTGGCAAATCAAGAACTTCAAGCTGATGATGCGCTCGACGCTGGCGCTCTGGACCGTGCTCGTCGTCCTCGGCGTGATCGTCTACGAGCAGCGTTACCTGACGGTCGAGGCGTCTTTCTCGGTGGGCGAAAAGAAGGGCGGGGCGGCGGCCGCGCCGGTCTTCCAGCTCGCGCAGGCGGGCAGCGATCTGAACATGCACGCGATGGAGATGAGCGACGCCGCCGTCCGCGGCAACCTGCCGACCGTGAAACGCCACGCCGAGCATCTGGTCAACCTGATCGAGGGCGGCAAAGGCGTCCACTACGGCGATCTCGACACCAACGGCCATCTCGAGGATCCCGGCGACGGCACGGGAGCGCTCGTCTACGTCCGGCGCATCGCCGACGCCTCGCACGACGCCAAGACGGCGGAGCAGGCGGCCGCGCTGACGGCGGAGCTGACGGTCATCCGGGACAACGCGCTCTCCGTGACGAGCGCCGCGGATCTCGCCTCGGTGAACGACCTGGTCACGGAGTCCGCCTCCGTCGCCCGGCGCGCCAACGCCGAGGGGATCAGCACGATCAACGGTTCCGCCCAGGCTGCGGGCGTGCTGGCGCTGCCCTACACCGAGCCGCCCGCGGCCGGCACGACGACGGCGACGGTGACGATCCTGGAGGAGAATTTCGGCTACGCGCCGTTCGAGGTGACGGTCGACGTCGGCACGACGGTCGTCTGGATCAACAAGGAGCGGGCGAAGCACACCGTCACCGCCGACGACGGCTCGTTCGACTCCGGCGACCAGGAGATGGAGAACGTCTTCCAACACACGTTCGACACCCCCGGCACCTACCCTTACTACTGCCGTTACCACGGCGACAAGGGCGTCGTCGGCATGGCGGGCAGGATCATCGTGCAGTAGGAGAAGTTTCGAAACGTCAGGCACCGCCTTCTGATCGCGCGACTGTCGAGTCCGCCGCAAGAACGTCCTGTGATAGGCTGTCGGCCTTGGGATCGGACGAATATCCGAATGGTCGTGCATGCGGCGTGCGCGGACGAAGGGGCGGAAGATGGCAACACCCGAAGAGCGTCGACACGAGAACGGGGAGCGTTCGGCGCGGTCGCGGCCGTCCCACCCGTTCAGTCGCCGCGAAATGCATCGCGGAGCGCTTGGAGCCGGGGTTGCCGTGTCCGTGATCTCCCATTCGACGGAAGGAGCCGCAGCCGCCCCCGCAGCGACGGTCCGCTCGTCACGTCACCAGGAGGAGCCGGACCGCGCGCGGACGTTAGTCGTCGGCACCGCCGGTTCGCCCTCCGATCTCGATCCGCATTCGGCGTACGAGGGCCGCTCGGAGATGGTCATCTACGGAGCCTTTGAGCAGCTCATGCGGTTGAAGGGCGATACAGCCGATCAGTACATCCCGCTGTTGGCCGCATCCTGGGAGGCAAATCCGGACAAGAGCGTCTGGACGTTTCACTTGCGCGAGGGCGTCACGTTTCAGGACGGCTCCCCGTGCGACGCGGCGGCGGTGAAGTCCTCCTTCGCGCGGATGCTGACGCTGAAGTTGGGTCCGTTCAACGTCATCGGCCGGTTCGTGAGCGATCTCGCGCAGATCGCGACGCCGGACTCGAAGACGATCATCTTCGATCTTGGGAAGCCGCGTCCCCTCTTCGAATCAGCGGTCGCCGCGCCCTATGGCCCCTATATCGTCAACGCCAAACTGGCGAAATCGCACGAGGAGAATGGCGACTGGGGGCACGCCTGGGCGCAGTCCAATGGCGCGGGGTTGGGCACCGGCCCGTATCAAGTGACATCGTTCGATCGCGAGCAGCAGACGATCCTCGACAAATACGATGGTTACTGGGGCGGCTGGGACGGAGCCCGCTTTGAACGAATCGTGATCCGGGTCGTGCCGGAGAATGAGACGCTCCGGCAGCTTATCGAGTGGGGCGACATCGACATCGTCGACAACCTCACGCCCGAGGCGACGGCCGCTCTCGAACAAAATCCGGCGATCCGCGTCGATCGCGCGTACACGACCTCGGACGAGTACCTCATCATGACGGTCTCCGGTCCGCTCGCATCCCCGCAAGCGAGGCAGGCGATGAGTTGGGCGTTCCCGTACAAAGAGGTGGTCGACGGCGCCTACAAAGGGTTCGCCAAACAATCCCGCGGCCCGCTGGCCGAGCTGTGCCGCGGCTTCGATCCCCGCCTGCCAACCTACGCCACCGATCTCGACAAGGCCCGCGCGCTCCTCCAGCAAGCTGGAGTCGCCCAAGGCACGACGCTCTCGATCATGTTGACGGCGGGGAGCGAGGCCGGCAAAGCGATTGTCCAGCTCTTCGCCGCGAACCTGCGGCAGGTGGGATTGAAGCTCGAGATTCAGACCGTTGACGAGAGCACGTTGGTCTCCGTCGCGTATGGGGACGCGCCCGCCGACCAACGGCCGAACTTCTTCCCTTGGTCATGGCAGCTCGACTATAACGACGGCTGGAATCACCTCTCGCCCCAAGTCGCCTGCGATTCCGCCTTCGGCAAGGGGGCAAACCTCGGCGTCTATTGCAACAAGCAGGTCGACGATCTGCTCGCGCAGGCGAAGGATGCCGCCGACCCCGAGGCCTACCAGTCGGCGCTCTCCGCGATTCAGAAGATCATCGCGGTGGACGACCCCGCCGCGGTCTACACCGTGCAGACGCAGTGGACGACGGTCATGCGCAAGGAGATCGCCGGCTTCTCCACAAACCCGATCGCAACCGGTCTCTACGACTTTTACCGGCTGTCGCGCCGCACCTAATGCAACGCCGAAACCAGGAAGTCCATATGACGAGTGATGTAGAACGGCAGAGGAACGCCGGCATGCAGAACGGATTCCCGTGCGAGCGGCGGCGGAGTTCTGCAATGCGTCGCGGTCACCGTACCCAAAGCGCGGTGCACTGCTCAAGGAGGCGCGGAGACGACGAAATCCGTCATGCCTCAGGACGACCGCCGAGGAGACTGGTCCCGCGCCATCCGGTCGGCAAGCGATTCGTGCGAGGCAGAGCAATCCACACGGTATAGTGGTGCCCACCCTTCCCTGCGCGGCGGGTGCTGAGAACGTTGCCGGACAAAGCGTCCAGGCGACTTCGCGGCAGCTCGGTGCCATGATGCAGGGGAGTGACGACGATGAGCGACCGCGAAACGAACAGACTGCTGGGCCACCCGCCCGATGCCCGTCTGCTGATCGTCAACGCGGACGATTTCGGCATGTGCCATGCGGTCAACGAGGCCATCTTCGGCACATTGAAGGCGGGGATCGTCTCATCGACGACCGTGATGGCGCCGTGCCCGTGGGCGCCGCACGCGATGCGGATGCTCAGGGAGCACCCGGACATCCCCTTCGGGGTTCACCTGACGCTCGTCAGCGACTTCTCCATCTACCGATGGGGGCCGGTCGCCTCCAAAGGTTCGGTGCCTTCGTTGATCGATGAGGCGGGCGGCTTCTACAGCTACGACCGGATCCCGGAGTTTCTGGCCCAAGCCAAGATCGACGAGGTCGAACTGGAGTTCAGGGCGCAGATCGCGGCGGTTCTGGCGGCGCGACTCACGCCCACCCACCTGGATTGGCACTGCTTGGCCGATGGCGGCCGCGCCGACATCTTCGAGCTGACGCTCGGACTGGCCAAGGAATACGGTGTGGCGATGCGGATCCACGATCGGCAGTCGGCGGCACGATGCCAGCGCGCGGGTCTGCCGGCCAACGACCACGACGTGCTGGACAGCTACCATCTCGGCTCGGCGGCGGATAAGGCGGCCCGCTACGCGCAACTCCTGCGGGCGTTGCCGCCGGGGTTGACCGAATGGGCGGTCCATCCCAGCCTCGGCGACGCCGAGGCGCAGGCGCTGGAGCCCGGCAACTGGCAGGCGCGCAGAGCTGACTTCGACTTCTTCACCGCCCCGGCGGCGCGCGAGATCGTGGAGGCGGAAGGCATCGTGCTCCTGGACTATCGGGCGCTTCAGAAGGTGTGGGCGCGCCGAGACGCCTAGGGTCTGTCTTGAACGCGACGACGGTCGCAAGGATTCGATCCACGACGATTGGCGATAGTCGGTTTCAACCGACTTATGATGACTGAGCGCGGGGTTTCAACCCCGCGAATGGCGGCAAGAACACCCGTGCGAGGAGGCGAATCAGCCGTTGCAGACGACGCGTCCGAATGCCTGACGAATCCCTCCTGCACTCCGTGATCGGTCCCGCCGGCGAGACGCGTCCGACATGCAGTCTGCGCCGAGAGTGGCGGCCTGGCGCCCGCATCTGAAGGACCGCACTGACGAGTCGGCGGGCAACACGAGAATGGACGGTCACATGCCTGTCACCAACGAGCCCGGCGACACCGCGCAACCGCCCCCAGCCCCCAACCCCCAGTCCCTGACCCCTGCCGCCGAATGGCGGCGCTGGGGCCCCTACCTCTCGGACCGTCAATGGGGCACGGTGCGCGAGGACTACTCGGCCGACGGGTCGGCGTGGGAGTACTTCCCGCACGATCACGCGCGCTCCCGCGCCTACCGCTGGGGGGAGGACGGCATCCTCGGCTGGAGCGACGACGAAGGGCTCCTCTGCTTCGGCGTCACCCTCTGGAACGGGGCCGAACCGATCCTAAAGGAGCGCCTCTTCGGCCTGACCGGCAACGAGGGCAACCACGGCGAGGACGTCAAGGAGGTCTACTACCACCTCGACGGCACGCCCGACCACGCCTACATGAAGGGGCTCTACAAGTACCCGCAGCGCGCCTATCCCTACACCCGCCTCGTCGAGGAGAACGCCCGCCGCGACCGCACGCAGCCCGAATTCGAGCTGACGGACACCGGCGTCTTCGCCGAACACCGCTACTTCGACATCTTCGTCGAATACGCGAAAGCCTCCGCCGACGACACGCTCGTCCGGATCAGCGTCGTCAATCGCGGCCCCGAAACCGCGCCGCTCCATCTGTTGCCCACCCTCTGGTTCCGCAACACCTGGTCATGGAGGCGGAACGCGCGCAGGCCGTCGATGATCCGCGCCGCCGACGGCGATCCCGCCGTGCCGACCGTCTGCACGACCCACCGCCGGCTCGGCCCCCTTTGGCTTGCGTTCGGCGCCGGGGCCGGTGCGCCGGAACTCCTCTTCACCGAAAACCAGACGAACACCGAACGCATCTGGGGCACGCCGAATGCGTCGCCGTACGTCAAGGACGCGTTCGACCGCTGCGTCGTCCACGGCGAGCGCGACGCCGTCAATCCGGAATCGGCGGGAACGAAGGTCGCCGGGCGTTATGTCTTCTCGATCCCCGCGGGCGGAACGGAGACCGTCTGCCTGCGCCTCTCCAAAACGCGCCACGCCGACCCGTTCGCCGACGCGGAAGCCCTCTTCTCCCAGCGCATCGCCGACGCCGACCGTTTCCACGAACGCCAGCGCGGCGACCTGCTGACCGACGAGGAGGCGATGATCCAGAGGCAGGCGTTCGCCGGGCTGCTCTGGAACAAGGTCTGTTACCACTATGACGTATCGATTTGGCTCGAAGGCGATCCCGGCGAGCCGACTCCGCCCGAGTCCCGCTGGAACGGCCGGAACAGGGACTGGCGCCATCTCAACAACGGCGACGTGATCTCGATGCCCGACAGCTGGGAGTACCCGTGGTACGCCGGCTGGGACCTCGCCTTCCATTGCGTCGCCTTCGCCTTGATCGACCCGGGGTTCGCCAAGGATCAGTTGATCCTGCTCCTGCGCGAGTGGTACATGCACCCGAACGGGCAGCTGCCGGCCTACGAGTGGGCCTTCGGCGACGTCAATCCTCCCGTCCACGCCTGGGCGGCCTGGCGCGTCTACAAGATCGAGAAGCGCCTGACCGGCGTCGCCGACCGCGCCTTTCTCCAGCGCGTCTTCCACAAGCTCCTCCTCAATTTCACCTGGTGGGTCAACCGCAAGGACAGCGACGGCCGCAACGTCTTCCAGGGCGGGTTCCTCGGGCTCGACAACATCGGCGTCTTCGACCGCAGCAAGGAGCTGCCGACGGGAGGCCATCTCGAGCAGTCGGACGCGACCGCCTGGATGGCGACCTACGCGCTGAACATGATGGCGATCGCGCTCGAATTGGCGCGGGAGGACATCGCCTACGAGGACGTGGCCACCCAGTTCTTCGAGCACTTCCTCTACATCGCCGGGGCGCTGCACGGCGTCGGCCTGACGCGCGGCGAGTCGATCAGCCTCTGGGACGAGCGGGACAGCTTTTTCTACGACGTCCTCAAGTTGCCAAACGGAGAATCCACCCCGCTCCGCGTGCGCTCGCTGGTCGGGCTCATGCCCCTGCTCGCGATCGAGACCCTAGAGCCAAATCTTGAGACGCTCTTGCCGAAATTCAATGAGCGCCTCCGCTGGTTCCTGCGATACCGTAAGGATTTGGCGGAACTCGTGCCGACCATGGCCGAGGAGGGTGCCGGCAGGCGACGCCTGCTCGCGCTGGTCCATGGCGACCGCCTGCGCTGCCTGCTGACCCGCATGCTGGACGAGGGCGAGTTCCTGAGCGACTACGGCATCCGCTCGCTGAGCAAGATGCACCTGGACCACCCGTTCGAGTTCGACGCGGCCGGCATGCGCAGCGAGGTCAGGTACGAGCCCGCCGAATCGAGCACCGGCCTCTTCGGCGGCAACTCCAACTGGCGCGGC
>JBPCRG010000603.1:0-4417 GCA_050997095.1 Thermomicrobiales bacterium
GCCTCCCTCGCGCTCTTCCGCTTGGCGAACGCGTCGGGCGGCTTCCACGCCGCGGTCCCCGAGCCCGCGATCGAGCGCGACCGGGCGCTCCGGCGCGCGCTCCGCGTCGAGGGAAGCCCGCGCGAACCCAAGGCGAGGATCGCCCTCGGGTTGGATCTCGCAGTCGGTCGTGGAACATTATGTAAATTCGGAACAGAGCACGAGGGGGAGCGCCGGGTCTGGTACTATCTCAACACGCTCGCCAACCGGGCACTTGTTGAGGGCATGTCGCGGGGGACGATCCCGCCGCCCCGGCAGATCTGGCACGAGGCCGCCATGCCCACGGTCGAGCCCGAACGCCCGAACGTGTTCCGGGTCTACGAGCAGAACATCGGTCTGCTGACTCCGCTTCTGGCCGAGCGCATCGTCGAGGCGTTGGAGCGGTACCCCACCGACTGGATCGAGGCGGCGATCGGGGAGGCGGTGGTCTACAACCGGCGGAGTTGGCGATACGTCAGCCGCATCCTCGAGAATTGGACGACGGGCGGGCGGGGCGAAGCCGGCCCCCAGGCGGGATCCCATGAAACCAATCGGCGAAGTGATGAAAAAACTCTCGATCCCGATCAATACAAACACGGCCGGCATCTCGACCGCTCCGGACGCGGCGGTGTGTGAGATCTGCCGCGACGCGGGATATCTGCGCGTCGACGTGCCGATCGGCCATCCGAACTTCGGCCGCATCTTCCCCTGTCAGTGCACCGTCGAGAAACGCGAATCGCGCCTCGTCGGCGATCTGCGCAAGCTGTCGAACCTCGACGCCTTCGCCGACCGCACCTTCGAGACGTTCGACGCCAAGGTCTCCGGCATGGAGGACGCCTTCCAGGCCACGCTCGACTACGCGCGGAACCCCCATGGCTGGCTCTTTCTGCACGGCAATTGCGGTTGCGGCAAAACGCATCTCGCGGTGGCGACCGCGCTCTACGCGATGGAGCGGCAGAAACTGAGCGTGCTCTTCGCGGTCGTGCCCGACCTGCTCGACCATCTGCGTGCCACCTTCGATCCCGGCAACGGCGTCGCCTACGACGACCGCTTCAACGCGATCCGCAACGCGCAGCTGCTGGTCCTCGACGACCTTGGCACGGAGAACACCACCCCTTGGGCGCGGGAGAAGCTGTATCAGATCTTCAACCACCGATACAACGAACAGCTCCCCACCGTGGTCACCTCCAATCAAGACTTCCGCCGCATCGAGGACCGCGTGCTCTCCCGGCTGCTCGACGTCCGGCTGACGACCTATCTTCACATCGACGCCGAGGACTACCGCCGACGCCGGACAGCCGCTCCTCCTCCGCAGTTCCGTCGGTGACGCCGCCGGGAACCGCGCCTTCAATACCTCGGTCCTATACGCTCCGTCGTCGATCTTCCCTAGACTGACAAGACCATCCGCGCCTGGTGCGCGGCGGTCTCCAGGTCGAACGGAGGGCAACGGTGACCCACGACTCCTTCATGACGCGCCCTCTTGAGGAGGACGTCGCAGACCCGGATGGCGGGAGCAGTCCCACCGTCGATCTCGCGAAACCCCACCGCCGCCTCGGGAACTGGCAGACTGCCGCGATCGACGTGGCGACAAGTCCCTTCGCCGGGACGTCGACGCATTCCGGCGGCGCCCCGGATCTTCGAGACGATCTGGCGACCGTGCCGCTCGGCACTGTCGGCATCCATCGATTCGGCTCCCTCTCCCGTTTCCTCGGCAGCGACGATCCATCGGCGCAGACGCATCCGGGCAGTGCGCAGCCGCCGACGCAGTCGTCCACTGTCCGACTGCCGGATCGAACCCCGTCATCTTCCTTCGGCGCCGTCGCCCTCGACGCCAAGCGGAGCCCGTCGGGTGTCCCAAACCTACCGCCGACGTCTGCACTCGGCGGCGACAGAACCGTCGATCCGGGATCGGAGAAAACGATCGCCCGAGCCTCGACGCTCGTCACGGCGCCGATCGCGACAGTGACGCCATTCCAGGCGACCCGGCCGATCGGGACGATCCGCATTCCTGAGCAGAGAGCCTCGGCTCGATCGGCAACAGGATCGACCGTGCCGTTGACCGCAGCCCCTGCGATGTCCACCGCATCGTCCGATGAGACCGCACCCGTTCCCCGTGAAGTTGCGGGGCGCGATGGGGACGATGACACGCAAGTCCTGCTCACGTCCGAGGAGGCGCATGCCGTCTCGGCGCTCCGCTCCCGCGTCCTCGCGGATCCCGACAATTCAGATGCGCTCTTCGAACTTTCGGTCGCGCTGCACCGCGCCGGGCTTCGCGACGACGCCCGCGGCGTCTTGGCCAAATTGGTCACGGTCTACGACCAGCGTGGCCAGAAGACCCAGGCGGCGCGGATTCGCGGCATGCTCGGCTCCCCCAAGACCGGCCCCCTTCCGGTCGAGGCGCTCTCCAACCGCACGCCGACCGTCTCCACGGCGACCGCGCCGCTGCATCGACCGACCGCGTCGTTGCGGAACGCCACGGGAATCATCGGACGACCGGCCAAAGACAAACTCGCGCCGCAAGTCACGCCGCCTACCTTCTACCCGGATGCGCTCTGTTTCACGGTGCCGTTGTCGGGGGCCGCAAGCCTCTCCGGAGAAGCGCGGCGGTTGACGACGCAATCGGACGAGGAGCTCTCAAACCTCCATCTTCTGGCCGCGTTCGACTCCTGCATCCAACTGATCGGGATCGAGCCGGACTACTCGCCCGTCTATCTGCGGATCGCAGAAATCTACACCCGGCAGCGTTTCACCAAGCGGGCCCGGAATCAAGCCGAGGCGTTGATCCGGCTTTCGGAGGCCACCGGCAACCTCGAAAACCTGTGGATGGTCTACCGCGTGCTCCTGCACGCCTCGGAGAGCGATCTGGGCAGTCTTCGCCGCCTCGTCGAGCTGCTGATTGACGCCGGGCAGACGGAGCAGGCCTCGATCTACGCCTCCAAGCTGATCCAGCTGCTTGACGCCGAGGGCCTTTCCAGCGAAGCGTTGGCATACTCCGTCCGCCTCTGCGGACTCATTCCGGCCGACACCCGCGCCGCGCTCGAGAACGCAATCCTCCGCCTCAAGAACGGCGACCGGGGGGGAGCCGTCGACCGCTGGGAGTCCGCGGTCGCCGGAGGCGCCGATGAAGTCATCGCCAAGGCGTCGCTCGCCGCCGTGATGACGACGATGAACGAGGACGACCATTGGCGGATGCTCGCCGACGTCATGGAACCCGCACGGCGCGCAAGCGACCGCACGATCGTCGACGCCTAGATCCGGACAGCCCAGGTCTTGGCGCCGACCCCCACGCTCATCGCCGGGCAAGGGCTCCTGCTCGCCGCCCGCGACGATGCGTCCGCCCGGGATTTCCTTGCCCACGCGGCGGGCGACCGCTCGGCGACCGCCATTTCCCGCGCCACCGCCTCCGTCTCGCTCGCCTGGAATCTCGCGGACACCGGCCCGGTCGACGAATACGTGGCCGCCATGCGCACCGCGATCAAACTCCTCCAGGACGACCGGATCGGGCTGGATCCGATCTGGGAAAGGCTGGTCGGCCGGATTCCCCGCTTCGACGAAATGAGTCTTCAACTCGGCGAGGCGCTGCTCGCCCGCGGAGACGCCGCCGGGGCGTCGGAGGTGCTCAAGGAGGCGCATCGGGAGCGCCCCCACAATGCCCCGGTCTGCGAACGGCTCACCGAGGCCTACTTCCGCATCGGGCAGCTGGGATCGGCGCTGACGGTCCTCGACGAGATGGCGGTGCATTTCCGGACGGCGGGACAACTTGAGGCCATGGCGGGCGTGCTCCGCCAGATGTCACAGTTGGCGCCGAACAACATCAAAGTCAAGTCGCGCCTGATCGGCGCCTATCTTCAGCGCGGATTCGTCGCGGAGGCGAGAGCCGAGCTGGTCCAGCGGGCCGACCTCGAAGAGCGGTCCGGACTCATCCGCGACGCGATCGCCTCGCTTCATCGCGCGGCTGATCTGAGCTGGACGATCGGGCTCGCCGACGAGACCTTCGCGCTTTACCACCGCGTGATCGCGCTGGCTCCGGACGACATCGGCAACCGCAGCGGCCTCGTCAACCTCTATCTGCAGATGGGCAAACTTGGCGAGGCGGCCGAGCACCAGCGCGTCGTCGTCGAGATCGCCCTCAAGAACGACCGGAAGCACGAGGCGATCGCGGCGCTGCACCAGGTCATCGGCCTCACGCCCGACGACACGACCGCCTACTACCAACTCGGAGACCTGCTCGGCTCCATGGGCGAATACCGTCAGGCGGAGAAGGTCTACCGGCGTCTCGTCCTCATGAATCCGTCGGATCCCATCGCCCAGGCTAAGAGCGCCTATCAAAACCGTCACCGGAGGTGGTTCCAGCAGATGAGGGCGCAGCCCAAGGAGAGGAACGCCCTGTGGCTGTCGG
>JBPCRG010000612.1:0-7430 GCA_050997095.1 Thermomicrobiales bacterium
GAACGGGTGGATCGTCTCGAACTGGTAGTGGATGAGGGCGACGCGGATGAGCTTCGGCAAGTCCGATTCGGCCTCGATCGCCCGTTGGAGGTCGTTGATCAGCATCGGCACCTCGTGCGCCGGGGGCGGGACGAACCGGGCGTCGCGGGCGCGCATGCCGGGCTGGCCGATGATGACCTGACCCTGCCGGTACTTGCCGGGGTTGCGGTCTCCGCCTCGGACGTCACGCATGAGTTGCGCATGGAGCTCGCGGATGAGGGTCGAGGAGATGCCCCGGTCCTCCGGTCGGCGCAGACCGTACTCCAGCGCACGGACGTAGTTCGCGACCTCCCGGACATCTCCGGCGGGCGCGGCGGATTTTTCGTCTTCCTCGTAAAGCACCAAGTCCTGCAGATCGACGACGGTGCCCTCGATCCGGCTCGACGCGACGGCCTCGCGCCGCAGGAAGGGCCGGATGAGCAGATACGGATTGGCGAGCAAGGCGCCAAGGCCGCTCAGGGTTCCGAGCGCTTGGGCGGCCGCCTCAAGATCGAGATGGATCGATGGATTGAGCGGAATCGTCGTCGGGAGGGCGTCGGGAAGGAATGCGGAGATCGTGACCGGTGATGGCAATCTGGTGATCCGGTCGAGCTCAGTCACGATGATCGGCACGAGGATTCCGGGATGTTGCCCGACGAAATCACGATCGTTCACGTCTCATGCCCCGCAATTCATCCACGAATTGGCGATGAGCGCTCCGTTGTCATAAATCTTGGGAACAAATCGAAACGTTATTCTGGATTGTCGCATTTTTCGGAATAACGCGGAGCCTTATTCCAATTTCAAGAAAGCGGAGGCCAAGGCATGGTCGGCCATCAGTCGCGGCAGATCGCCCAGGAGATCTGGAAGGCGGCAAGATCCTCTGCGATGACACTCTTACCTCTGGCGACCGCGTGATGCAGGCCACCCGTCGGCGGCTCCTGAAGATGGTCGCCGAACAGACAAAGACAAGGCTTCACGTGCGACTGGCCGGGGAATCGGCACCAGCGGGAGCGCCACCTGTCGCCGGAGATCTGCGAGGGCCGGTGGCACGTGTACGGAAACGACGAGCCTATCGCGGGGGACAAGGCGAGCGTGGACTTCGTCTGGCTGGGCGGTCTATGCAACGTCAGGTGTCGTCGCCCAGACCGACGACGGTTCTCCCTGCGGTCGAAGAGATGCCCCGACTCCGCCTGCGGGCTGCGCTCGGAATGACGGGGCAGGGGCGTCGTAGGCAACAATGCCGATTAATGATGCACAGACCACTGCGGGATCAGAGCCGTGAGGTCGCGGCGACACTCCATCCCCAGACCGGATCGCCGCCGGCATCGTCGGGGACCCACGCGACGCGATGAAAGAATTCGAACTGATCCAGAGGATTTGAGCATCCTCACCATGTGCCAAACTCCCCTCTCCCGCGCACCGGGAAAGGGACAGGGGGTGAGGGTCCCACCCGTGAGCCGCCGGTCGGGCTCGGCCGCCGCCTGAAGATGTCCGCGAGGGCGAGCGTGAAGCCGGGCAGCAGATCGCCGCCGTCGAGAGTGTCGTCGATCGTCAGGATGCGCTCCGGCGCCCCTTGGGAGTAGACCGCCAACGTCCGCTGCTTCGGCCGTCCTAGCCAGACCTGCGCCGTGCCGCCGCGGAGATAGAGCGCGATCTTCTCCAGGATCTCGGATTCGGTGTTTGAGGGCGAGACGATCTCAATCGCGAGGTCGGGCGCGAACGGGACGAAGCTCAGCCACGTCGCGCCGTCACGCGGCAGGCGGCTTGCCGAGACGAACGCCACGCCCGGGGCCAGCACGCTGTCGGGATCGCGCCCGACCACGAACCCGGTCTCGGCGGTGAACATTTCGCCTAAATCATGATGTTCAACAAAGACGCCGACCCGCAACAGCAGACGCGATGCGACGATCCCGTGCTCTCCACTCGCAGGCGACATATTTCGCATCTCCCCTTTGACCAGCTCCCAGCCTTCCGAATCGTCCATCGATTCGAGGTCGGCCACCGTGAACAGCTTCCGAGCCGTCGCGACCATGTTTGCGTCTCCATTAAGTCGACCGCCGATCGGCGGCACCGATCACGCGGTCCATGCTAGCACGCGGGTCGTCGGCTTCCCCGCGGCGCGGACTGCGATCCGTTTGGCCGGATGGAGTCCCCGCGCCACGTCCCGCGAACTACAATCTCTGGAGTGCAGACGTTCATGTGTGAGGGAGAGGATCAATCCATGGTGACAGTCGAGAAGACCCAGACCGCCGTGACGACCTACGGCAATTGCATCGGCGGGGAGTGGCGGCCCGCCGCGTCCGGCGGCACATTCGAGAACCGGAACCCCGCCGACACCGACGACCTCGTCGGCCGCTTCGCCGCGTCCGGCGCGGAGGACGTCAGGGCTGCCGTCGACGCGGCCTCCGAAGCCTTCGCCGGGTGGAGGATGACCTCGCCGATCGCGCGCGCGAACATCCTCTTCAAGGCCGCGGAGATCCTCGCCGGCCGCGCCAACGACATCGGCCGGGAGTTGACGCGCGAGGAGGGCAAGACGCTCAAGGAGGGGATCGGCGAGACGGGCCGGGCGGTGCAGATCCTGCGCTACTTCGCCGGCGAAGCGCAGCAGCCGAGCGGCGAGCACTACCCCTCGATGAACTCGATGACGCTCCTCTACACCATCCGGGAGCCGCTCGGCGTCTGCGCGCTGATCACGCCCTGGAACTTCCCGATCGCGATCCCCGCCTGGAAGATCGCGCCGGCGCTCGCCTTCGGCAACACGGTCGTGATCAAGCCGGCCTCCGCCGCGCCGCTCTGCACGGTCCGCCTGGTCGAGGCGCTCCACGACGCGGGTCTGCCGGCCGGGGTGCTGAACCTCGTCTCCGGGAGCGCGGGCGACGTCGGCGATCCGCTCGTGCGGGACGGGCGGGTGGTCGCGATCTCGTTCACCGGCTCGAACGCGGTCGGGATGGAGCTGCGCCGCAGCGCCGCCGAGCGGGGCGCCAAGCTCCAGCTCGAGATGGGCGGGAAAAACCCCGCGATCGTGCTCGCGGACGCCGACATCGACCACGCGATCCAGCATCTGGTCACCGGCGCGATGTGGAGCTCCGGCCAAAAACGCACCGCGACCAGCCGCGCCATCTTCGACCGCACGATCGCCGACGCCTTGGTCGCCAAGCTCACCGCGCGGATCGCGGGTCTGGTCGTCGGCGACCCGCAGGCCGCCGAGACCCAGATCGGCCCGGTGATCGACGCCAAGGCGGCCGACCGGATCACTGAGGACATCGAACGCGGCACGAAGGAGGGGGCGACGATCCTCGCCGGCGGCGGGCGGCTCTCGGACAACGGCCGCGGGAGGGGACACTTCGTCGCGCCGACGTTGCTCGGGAATGTCGATTCCGACTCGTATCTCGGGCAGTAGGAGGTCTTAGGGCCGGTGCTCGGGGTGATCGCCGTCGACGGCTACGAAGAGGCGATCGCGGTCGCCAACTCGATCCGCTTCGGGCTCTCCGCCTCGATCTTCACCCGCGACCTGGGCAAGGCGATGGCCTTCGCGCGCGACATCCAGGCCGGGATCGTCCACATCAACAGCGAGACGCCCGGGGCCGAGCCGCAGGTTCCCTTCTGCGGGATGAAGGGCAGCAGCTCCTATTCCCGCGAGCAGGGCAAAGCCGCCCGCGAATTCTTCACCCAAACCAAGACGGTCTATTTCGACCCGCCGCCGAGCGCGTAGACCGCGTTCGTTTCGTGAAGCGCGCGTCTCTCCCGCGCGTTGCATCGGCGCTCGGCCCTGTGTCAAAGTGAATGGCGGACCGGCGGGAGACCCGGAACCTTGAAAAGCATTCGCGCGTGAATGGAGCATCGTCATGGTCGAGAAAACAGCGAGCGCGGTCTGGAACGGGACGTTGGTCGAAGGGAGCGGGTCGTTCTCGCTGGAGAGCGGCGTGCTCGCCGATTCGCCGCTGACGTGGGCGGCGCGCACCGGCGCCGGGTCCGGCAAAACCAGCCCCGAGGAGCTGATCGCCGCCGCCCACGCCTCGTGCTACGCGATGGCGTTCACGCACATGCTGGCGAACGCCGGCACGCCCGCCGAGCGCCTCGACGTCTCGTCGTCGGTCGGCTTCGGGCCGAACCCCGGCGGCGGGATGAAGGTCACGCACTCGCATCTGACGGTCAAGGGCACGGTTCCCGGGCTCGACCAAGCCGCCTTCGCCGAGGCCGCGAAGAACGCCGAGCAGGACTGCCCGGTCTCCAACGCCCTGCGCAACAACATCGAAATCACGGTCGAGGCGACGCTCGCCTAGCACGCCGACCGACGATCTTCGTCGAGGTTGAACGACCCGCGACGAGAACCTTCGCGCTTCGGGATGATGGTGGTGGAGATCAACTCCGCCCGTCATTCCGGCGCGGGAGGGGCCTCGTCGTTTTTCGTGCCCGCTTCGGAATCCCGCGCCGGACGAGCGAACCCGGAGCGGAGGGCGTCTCCGAAAGGTGTTTGGTCGAGCGTGTGGTGGCGACCCACCCGTTGTGGAACAATGGGCCGACGGCGAACTTCGCAGCGACAGGAGATGACGATGAAACGCGTGAGTCGAATCGCGACGCTTGCGGTCTTGGCGTTGGCGATGCTCGCATCGGTCACGATGGTCGCCGCAGCCGCGCCGCGGGCGCAGAGTGGAAGCGCCAAAACGGTGAGGGGGGTCGAAGGCAACAGCTACACCAGCCCCACCTTCGGCTACTCGCTGTCGTGGGACAGCACGTGGAATGTCGTCGACGAGAAGGTTCAGGCCGACTACAACCTGGTCAGCCTGAGCAACGGCACGAGCTCCGTCTACCTCGAGGGCATTCCCAGCGCCGACGACGTCGATGCCTGCCTTGCCGCGGCCGTCAAGCAGATGAAGGCCGAAACCGGCGTCTCGAAGGTGGTCAAGGCGGCGTCGAAGAGCGGCCCGCTCGAGGGGCGCGATTCGGCGCGCGCCTGGGCCGTCTACAACCTGACCTACACCGCGGGCGACAACACCGAGACCGCGCTCTCGGATTATCTCGACTGCCGCCCGGTCGACCCCGGCAAGGTCAACCTGGTGATCACCCAGATCGTCCCCGCCGACAAATTCGAGACCGAGATCGATCCGCTGCTGAAGCTCACCGGCTCGCTTTCCCTCGACGGCTCGACCCCGGCGGCGGATGAGACGCCGGTCGACTCGAGCACCGCGACGGCGACCGGCGGCGACGCGGGCACGGCGGATCTGCCCGCGTTCATCCAGCAGTCGCTGAAGGATGTCGACGCGTTTTGGGTGCGCGAGTATCCGTTGATCGCCGTTCAAGGCAAGTACTCGGGGCCGAAAGCGCTGAAGACGTTCGACGGCGCCATCAGCACCGGCTGCGGCGCCGTCAAGGCGAGCGAGGTCGGCAAGGTCGGGCCCTTCTATTGTTCGGCCGATCTGACCATCTACTACGACCTGGCGTTCGGAGCGTTCCAGATCAAGCGGTTCGGGAGCCGGTCCGTCGTCTCGGTGGCGCTGGCGCACGAGATCGGACACCACATCCAGGAACTCGAAGGCTGGAAGGAATGCAGCGCCGCCCCTTGCCTGGATCCCACGGAGTTGACGTCGCAGGAGATTGAGCTCCAGGCCGACTGCTTCGCCGGTGCGTGGACCGCCGACGCGGCCGGCCGCGGCCGCCTCGGCAGCGTCGACGTCGAGACCAACATCGCCCAGTTTGCCCTGCTGCTCGGCGACCAGAACGGGACGGAGCACAACGCCGACGCCGGAACGCATGGGAACGGGGCGCAGCGGACCCATTGGTTCCTCAACGGCTACTTCGAAGGCGTCACCAAGTGCCTGACCGTCAGCGCCGCGACGAACCCCGCGCTCAACGGGCAGGCCGCCGTGACCGCCACGCCCGCGGCGGGCAACTCCGGCGATCTCAACACCGGCGGCGATACGCCCACGCCGGCGGCCGATCGCACCACGCCGACGCCGGACCCGGGGACCGCGGGGAGCACCCCGGACGCCGGTTCGGGGCCGGAGACGACCATCGCCATCGACGACTCGTTCGACGCCCCCTTCGGCAAAGGATCCTCCGCCACCCTGAAGATCACCGGATCCGATCTGACGGACACGGTGGCCGACGGGGTCAAGGCGACCGGGCAATACCTTGTCGTCTACTTCACGCTCAACAGCGCGGCGAAGACCGCGGGCACGTTCAACTTCGGCTCGCTGACGCTGACCGACGGCAAGGGCAACGTCTACAGTTTCGACAAGGCCGCCACCGACGCCCTGCTCAAGACGGGCCTCCCCGGCGGCGTGAACGAGAAGCTCGACGTCGGCACCGACTACACGCTGGCGGTCGTCTACGACGTGCCGGCGGGCTCCTCCGGGTTCACGGTCGTCACCGCCGACGGCAAGACCGGCGTGCAACTCGACAAATAGCCGCCATGCCTGTCATCGCGCGCACGAGATCGCCCAGCCGGATTCGTTCCGGAGGGGCGATCTCGCCTCGGATCGACGGGCTCATCTCCTCGAAGGAAAGTGCGAGCGACGGCCATGACCGGTCGGAACCGTTTGCGCCGAGCGATCGCCGCCCTAATCCGCCGGAGCCCCCCGTTCGAGCCTGCTCGGCTCGGCCGTCGCCAGTTCCTCCGCCTTCGCGCGCTTCGGTCGTGGGGACGGGACGCGGCTCTCGACGACGTGGTAGTCGCCGGAGTAGTAGTAGCCCGTCCCCCCCTTGGCCGAGTGCTGGTTGATCACCACGCCGACGATCCGGATCGCGCCCCGCTGAAGCGTCGCGGCTGCGCGCTTCATCGCGTCGATCCGCGTCTTGCCGTCGCGGGCCACCAGGATCATCCCGTCGACGTGGGCGGAGATGATCAGGGGATCGCTCACCGCGAGGACCGGAGGCATGTCGATCACGATCACGTCGAAGGTGCTGCGCATGTCGTCGAGCACTTCGCGCAGGTGTTCGAGGCTCAGCAGGTCGGCCGGGTTCGGCGGGATCGGGCCGGAGGGGATGACCGAGAGGTTGGGCACGTTCGATTCGTGCGCCGCCCACTGCCACCTGCGGTCCGGCGCGCTGAGCAGCGTGCTCAAGCCGCGGTCGTTGACGAGGTCGAAGACGCGGTGCTGCGACAGGCGACGCAGGTCGGCGTCGATCAGGGCCGTGTTGAAGCCCGCCTGGGCGAGCGTGATCGCGAGATTGGCGGCGACCGTGCTCTTGCCTTCGCCGGCGTTCGCGCTGGTGATGCCGACCGAGGCGATCTCGCGCGTGGCCGAGGCGAACTCGATGTTGGTGCGCAGGAGCCGGATCGATTCCGCCGCGCCGCCTTTGGGCTGGTCCAGCATGAAGAGCTGCTTGCGGCCGGGCGTGATCTTGCCGAGCGCGCCGAGCGTCGCGAGCAGCGGCCCGCCCGCGAGCGCGGGGAAGTCGAGCGAGTC
>JBPCRG010000669.1:0-2671 GCA_050997095.1 Thermomicrobiales bacterium
CGGATTGATCGCGCGATGGACGACGCCGGCTTGGTGGACGCGCGCCAACGCGTGGAACGCGGCGGCGGCCCGCTCCACCTCGCGAACCGCGCCGCCCTCGTCCGCGACGGCGGGAAGCGCGCCGACCGCGGCGCCCGCCGGAAGATCGACGGGCACCACCCGGAACTCGCCCTCGGACCACAGAAATGACTCGCCGATCTTCGGCGCGGCGCCGGTCTCCTGAAGATTCTTGAGCGCGGTGAGCTCGTGGTCGAGCGCCTGCCGCCGGGCGGGGTCCGCGGCGTCGTTCTCGTACACGTAGAGCGTTCGTTGAACGCCGTTTTCGTGTCGCCCCGCGAAGACGCGGCAACCGGGGCGCTCGCCCAACTGGTCCTCGATCACATAGAGATCGATGGACCGCGGGCGTTTGGGGCGGCGGGCGGCGTCCACATTGTGGAGGGCCAGCTTCAGTTTCGGCCTCAACGCGCCGATGTCGAGCCCGGCGTCGGCCCCTTCCCGATCGAGCCACAGGAGTTTGTCACGGGCATTCTCAAGCCTAAGCGGATGTCTGATCGCCCGAGGGTCGGTGATCTGCGCATTCGCCGTGGGGGGGCTGAGAAGAATCCCGCCGATCAGGGGCGGCGTGCCGCGCTCGATCCCCGGAAACGCGGGAACGTTGGTTCGGACCCAGCCGGCGATCTCCTTCGCGGTGAAATCGATCTTGTTGAGCGGGCTCGGGCGCGCGGCTCCGTCGTTCAGCCTCCAGGCTTGGTCGGAGCCCGTGAACGTGCCGCGGTACGCCTTCTCATCCAGCAGCACGACCCGGTGCGGACCGATGACGATGAAGTCGATCTCCACCGACCGCCCATGGCGAAGCGGGAGGTTCTTGTTGGCGATCACGAGCCAATCGTCAGGCAAGGTCCGCAGAACCGCGAGCGCGCGCTCCTCGCCGGGATTCCGGTAGCCGACCGCCGCGTCGATGACCTCCGCCATGCCGATGAACGCCTTTCGAGAGTGCGACGTGACGCGTGCCGACTCGGCGCCTCGCGGCGAAACGGTCGGACGGATGGAAGGAACGCTGAAAAGATTTGTCCAAAGGGGCACGGCGTTTCGAACAGTATCACGATATGTCTTCGACACGACAAGCGCGTTGGCCGTGCGATTGGTCCCGACGTGATCAGTCCGACCGGAGCCCGCGATGGGGTCGGATCGGAGGTGACGTTCTCCACCCATTCGCGTCGTTTCGCGCAGCGTGTCCGCGCCTACAGCAACGAAGGTCGTCAAGGTGTCGGCCCGACATCGACGGCTTCGACTTCCGCGCCGACCGTTCCCACTGGCTCGATCAGGCTCCGGTCGTACACCCGGACGTCGCCGACGGCAGGGGAGACGGGGTGGGCGGCCATGCAGTCGGCGGGATAGGGGGGTGCGGACTGTGTCGGCGGGCGCGGCGAGAGCCGGGATTGACATCCTAGGTTCAGCCTGCAAAACCCATTGGGGTCAGGACGAGAGGGCGACCGTATTCGGGTCAAGGGCATCTGCGCCAGCCAGGCTATTCGGCCAACTCGCGGGGAGCGTCGCGCCGGACGTGCAGGACGCGGATCACCCGGACGATGTTCGACTCGACCCGGTAGTAGATGACGTGTTGCTCGACGATCAGACGACGGTAGGGTTGTCCAAGATCAAGCCGTTCTTCTCCGATCGCGGGATAGGTGGCGAGATCCTCAAGGGCGCGCCGCACAAGCGACTGATACTGATCCCGATGTGCACGCCCCCACGTTTGCAGCGTGTATTGCAGCAGATCGCGGATGTCGTCGCGGGCCTCCGGCCCGATCCGAACTCTATGGCTTGACGGCATCCTTGAGGGGCTTTCCGTTTCGGGCGTTCTCCTCGGCCTCATGCCCGAGCTGCGCCAGAAGTTCGGGAGTAAAGTCGACGGCCTCGCCCTGCTCCCCCACGGCCAACGCATGCTTGAGCCAGCGGCGCCGTTCGTGCTCGTCCAGCAGACGCATCGCCTCCCGGACGACACCGGCCTCGTCACCGAACCGCCCGCTCTCTACTTGTTGCCGGATGCTTGCCTCGACATCGGCGGGCAGATGCACGGTCATGGCGGCTATCCTTCACTCAGCGTAAAACCTCAGATCGCCGTGACCAGATGGTCGGCGACATCGTCGCCATACATTTCTGTTGTTCCCACATCATACCAGCCCATTTTGTGCACAAACGAACGAATTCGGCCGACGTTGGCCGCGCTTCGTTCCAGCATTCGGGTGCGTGATCGATCGTCCTGCAACGTGGTCGGACGATCAAGACTTTTTGCGATTCGAGACAGGGCGCCCGACCGCTCCCCACAGCTCGGAGGCTCCATGCGCCCGGGATCGACAGACGTGGACCGCCTATCTGCTGCTCGGCGTCTCACGCATCTCGAACCCGGTCGCCGCCGACGCCGCGAACTCCTCGGCGCACGTCACATCGGGCGGGTCGCTGGAGGTCTTCCCAGCTCCCTACGGAGGCGATCGCACCCTCCCCCGGGCTCGGGAGCCCGGAGCGGCGGTGCGGCGATGGTCCCGGCGACCGGGGTCAACTCCCGCCTTTGATGCAGTCGAAGATCCAGGCCGTCGTGTGCTGGCCGGACTTGACGATGACGTTGCCTTTGGTGTCACCGCCGCCGGATTCGGCGTGGCACCAGTCAGCG
>JBPCRG010000016.1:0-9771 GCA_050997095.1 Thermomicrobiales bacterium
TCGTCCACCTGCTCGACCACGTCTTCCGCAGCGCCGGCCTGACGACCGCCACGCGCACCGATGCCGGCGTCGACATTCTCGGCGTGCGCCAACACGGCGAGATCGCCCCGTGGTCCCGCGCGCTGGAACAGCTTTCCTCGAACGAGTTGGACATCGCAATCGAAGAGATCGACTGGGCATCGCTCCATGCGCTCGGCATCCAGCCCCGCAGCCATCCCGTGGTCGCGCTGCTCAACGTCTGCGCGAATCGGGAATCGTGCCTGATCCAGGACGATGCCCGGCGCGCCGTCGCCGTCCTGCCCTCCGTGTTCGCCGCCGTCTCCGGCGGGGGCGCGCTCGTGCTCAACGGCGACGATCACACGATCGCCGGCGACGATCTCTATCACGAGTGCGAAACCATCGTCGTCGGAGAAAGCGCGGCCAATCCGGTGCTGCACCTCCATCTCGAAAGCGGCGGCGCGTCGGCGTGGATGGACGGGGGGCGCCTGCACGTCGGTGTGCTTGGCCACGCCGGCAGCGTCGGCGACGTCCGCGACCTGCCGTTCACGCTCCGGGGGAAAGCCGGCTTCCAGAATCAGAACGCGCTGATCGCCGGGGCGTGCGCGGCCGCCTGCGGAATCCCGCTGGAAAGAGTCGCCTCCGCGCTGGCGACCTTCTCCCCGAAGCCCTCAACCCTGCCAGCATCGTTTCGAGCCCTGTCAATGGACGGCTCGACCGTCCTGATCGATCGGCCCTGCCCCTCGTGGTTCCTTCGTCCCCTGCTCCGCACCCTGCGTGATCTCGCTCCGGCAAAGACCACGATCGTGGTCGGGAGACTCTCTGGCGTTCCAGAGGGCGATCTGGCCGAGACCGGCCGCCTCCTCGGCCGTGCCGCGGACATCCTCATCTTCCACTCCATCGTGAAGTCCGACGAGCGGTCGAAGCTGTTGCGCGCCGGAGCCGCGTCGAATTCGGTCACGCCCCTCCTCTTCCACACGACCGACGAAGAGCGGGCCGTCGCCAAAGCACTCGGCCACACCCGCCCCGGAGAAGCCGTCCTCATCCTCGCCGACGACATGGATACGGTGATGACCGCGATCGAACGAAGCGCGAACGTCTCCCGTCGACCCCAGCCCGAACCCGCCTCCGCCGACTAACGATGCCGAAGCGCATGGCGACGTGTGGGTCGCTCGGATTCGGCGATCAGACCGTCTCAGCGCAAACCCGCAGTGGTACGTTCAACAGCAAGTCACCCAACTGTCGGGCCAGCGCGGAAAGTGGGCGTCCCCTCCCGCAATCGGAAAGAACCCTCGCCAGATCCGCAGGGGTGACGCAACGAATGCGCTTGCAGGACCGTCCACGAAGCTTGTAGGCGGAATCGAACGAAGTGTGCCGCGTCTCCCCGCCATCCTGAGAGGTCTGCGCATCAGCAGACGCAATCACTGATGTTCAGCTTCGCCGACGTTGACGATGCGTCGCCCCCTGCCTCCGTCATTCCGAGCGGAGACCGCAGTCGGAGTCGAGGAATCCCTTCGAGCGACGCGGGAACCGTGCCTGCGGGGACATCGTCAGGCGTTGACGCTTCCGCAATGAGCGTCGGCGAGACACCTCTGATTGAGCGGCAAGGGGCCAAGAGACGGAGGAGAGGGCTCTCGGCCGATTTGGCTCATTCACCCTGCTCTTGTTTGATGTAGGGATATGTCGCTTGAAACGCCGGATCCGAATTCCCACCGCCATGGCTATGAGGCAAGCTTCGCCTCCTCGACCCAGACCCGTTCCGAGCTCAGCAACGCCCGCAGCTCGCCCGCCAGGATGTCGTTGCATTCCACCCGATGCTTGCGGCTGCGCAACGCCAACGTGCCACCGCCCGATGGCAGGTGGATCACGACCGGGTCCTCTCCGTCGTGCCTTGCCAGCACCTCGTCCACGGCCTGCATCAAGCGGATGTCGTCCCAGACGTCGTGCGAGCCGGGCAGGGTCAGATGCAGCGTCCGTTCCGGGCCAGTCACCGTCACCGCCAAGGTGATCTCACGCGACGCGGTCTCGCAGACCAACTGCGTCTGCTCCCCCCGCTTGTCGATCTTGGCGGTGATCTCGAGAATCTGATCCACGTTCCAAAGATCGGCGTGCTGCTCGTAGATCTCGGGAAACGCCACGAGCTCGATGTTGCCTGTCAGGTCCTCGAAATCGATGATCGCCATCGTCTTGTTCGCCCGGGTGCTGACCCTGCGAACGCCAGCGACCATTCCGATCAGCCGCGCCTTCGCGCCCGGCTGCCGCGTCGTCGACTCGACGATGGTGGTCAACCCCGCGGGCATCGAGGTCCCGAGCACCGCGGAAAGCGGATGGTCGCTCAGGTAGAACCCCAGATACTCCTTCTCCCATGTCAGCAGCTGCTGGCGGGAGACCTCTACGATCGCCGACGCGCCCTGGCTCGACACCGCCGCCGTCGCGGGAGCCTGCATCGCGAAGAGCCCCATCTGGCCTCGGGCCAGCGCCTTCTGGTGCTGCTGCCCCCCGGCGACCGCCACGTCGAGGCGACCGACCACATCGCTGCGCGACCCGAATTCGTCGAGCGCCCCGACCCGCGCGAGGCATTCGACCGCGCGCTTGTTCACCGCAGTCCAATCGACTTGGCGGCAGAAGCCCTCCAGATCGGTGAACCGCTGATCCGGGGCCGCAGCGCGGGCGGCAAGCATCGACTCCACGGCCCCGAAGCCGACGTTCTTGACCGCGCCCAAACCGTACCGGACCGCCTCCCGGCCCTCCGCGTCGACCTCGACCGAGAATTCAAGCACGCTGGCGTTGATCGACGGCGGCAGGACCGGGATGCCCGACCGTCGGCATTCGACGAGGTTCAGCACGATCTTTTCCGTCGTCCCGATCTCGGTCGAGAGCAGCGCTGCCATGAATTCGACCGGGTAGTGCGCCTTCATGTACGCGGTCTGGGCGGCGATCACGGCGTAGGCCGCGCTATGCGATTTGTTGAACCCGTACCCCGCGAAACGCTCGATCATGTCGAAGATCTCGCCCGCCAATCCGGCAGGCAGACCGTTCCCGACGCATCCCTCCACAAATCGGCCGCGGTACTTCGCCATCTCCTCGGGCAGCTTCTTGCCCATCGCCTTCCGCAGCCCGTCCCCTTCGGCGAGCGTGAACTTCGCCACCACGTTCGAGATCCGGATCACCTGCTCCTGGTAGAGCGCGATCCCGTACGTCTCCCGTAGGATCGGCTCCATCAGCGGATGCATGTACGCGATCTCCATCTGCCCGTGCTTCCGCGCGATGAAATCCGGCGCCATCTCCATCGGCCCCGGCCGGATCAGCGCCATCAGCGCGATCAGGTCCTCGAAGCACGACGGCGCCACGTCGATCGTCATCCTCGTCGTCATCCCCCCCTCCAATTGGAAGATGCCGACGGTCTCGCCCCGCCTCAGCGCCTCGTACGACGTCTTGTCGTGCAGCGGCAGGCCGTCCAGCGTCAGCTCGGGATCTTTCCGCCGCGCCAGCTCGACGGCCTTGCCCAAGATCGTCAGCGTGCTCAAGCCGAGGAAGTCCATCTTGAGGAGCCCGATCTCCTCCAGCCTGCCCATCGGGTATTGCGTGGTGACGTCGCCCTCGCTCTTGCCGCCCGCCCGCTGCAGCGGCACATGCTGCACCAGCGGGTCGCGGGAAATGATCACGCCCGCGGCATGCGTCGAGGCATGGCGGGCGATGCCCTCGACCTTCTTCGCGGCGTCGATCAACTCCCGCAGGTGGGCTTCCGAGTCGTAGAGCGCCCGCAACTCGGGCACCCTGGTCATCGCGCTGGCGATCGTGACGCCGGGCCCGACCGGGATCAGCTTGGCGACCCGGTCCGCGTCGGCCATCGACACCCCCATCGCCCGCCCGACGTCCCGGACCGACGCCTTCGCGGCGAGGGTCCCGAACGTTACGATCTGCGCGACGCGGTCGTCGCCGTACTTCTGGACGACGTACGCGATCACCTCCGCGCGCCAGTCGTCCGCGAAGTCGATGTCGATGTCCGGCATCGTGATCCGGGCCGGATTCAGGAACCGCTCGAAGATGAGGTCGTACTTCAGCGGGTCGAGCGCCGTCACCCCCAGCGAGTAGGTGACGATGCTCCCGGCCGCGGATCCGCGCCCGGGACCGACCAGGATTCCGTTATCCTTCGCGAATTTGACGAAGTCCCAGACGACGAGGAAGTAGTTCGTGAATCCCATCGCCCGGATCACGCTCAATTCGTAGCTCAGTCGCTCGCCGACCGTGCCCTGGTCGTGCCCGTAGCGTTCGATCACGCCCTGTCGGCAAAGATGCTCCAGATAGGAATCGCTCGTGAATCCGTCCGGCACGTCGAACGCGGGGAGGTGGTAGCCCTTGAAGCTCAGGTCGAGCGAGCACATCTCCGCGATCCGGACCGTGTTGGTCAGCGCCTCCGGGAGATCGCCGAAGACGTCCCACATCTCGCGCCCGCTCTTGAAATACATCTGATCCGACTGCTGCTTCATCCGCTTCGGATCGCTCAACGTCGTGTTCGTCTGCACGCAGACCAACACGTCCTGGGCCGGTGCGTCGGCCACGTTGGTGTAGTGCACATCGTTCGTGGCCACGAGCGGAAGTCCGAGCGAGCGGGCGAGGGGGATCAACTCCCGGTTCGTCTCGACCTGCTCCCGGATGCCATGGTCCTGAACTTCTATATAAAAGCGCTCCGGACCGAAGATCTCGCCAAGCTTCCCCGCCAGCGAACGCGCCAAGTCCGGCTTCCCGTGAAGGAAGTTGTTTGCGACCGGTCCGCCGAGACAGGCCGAGGTCGCGATCACCCCCTCGTGATGCTCCTGAAGCATCTCCAAATCGACCCGCGGGCGATAGTAGAACCCTTCCAGGCTGGCGCGGCTGGCAAGCTTGAGGAGATTCCGGTAGCCCTGCTCGTTCTCCGCGAGAAGCAGCAGGTGGTAGTTCTTCCGCTCGCGCTCCGCCGCCCGCCCCTCGGCGAGATACGCCTCGATCCCGATGATCGGGTGCAGACCCGATTTGGTCGCGGCCTTGTACCAGTCCATCGCCGCATACATCACCCCGTGGTCGGTCACCGCCAGATGCTGCATCCCGAACTCTTTGGCCTTGGCCATGTAGTCGTCGACGCGTCCCATCCCGTCGAGCAAGGAGAACTCGGTATGCAGATGCAAGTGGGCGAAATCGTGCACCGGAAACCTCCGAGAAAGAGCAGATCAACCCGCCACCTTAGTGTCCGTACATGGTACATCGTCGAGTTCCACAAATGGCGGCTAATAAACTTCGCCGCGATTCCCCGACGCCGACGGGACCGTCGGCGGCCCAAGCAGAGATCAGTTCAAGGAACGCTTAGCGCTTCCCGAAGCCTTGAGCCCGGCGTTCCGGCTCGGAGCCACAAATGCCCGGGATGCCTTCAGTGCTCTGTCGAACATCATCTTCCGGGCCGGAGCCGCGTCCTCCACGGTGTTACCGAGTAGTCCGTCAAGGCTATCTTGCCCGGTCGATGCGGCCCGATCCCGGTTCCATCGGCATCGATTTCGACGCCGACGCGGCGCCCCGCCCCCGTCATTCCGAGCGGAGCCCGCAGGCGGAGTCGAGGAATCCCTTCGAGCGGAGAGAGAACCGTCGGCGGTCGGGCGGATGACCATTGACGATGCGCGGACACCTGGGCACTACGGATCACGGGGTGGCCATTTCGGTCTATCGATTGTCATTTCACAGTACAGTAGACCTGATCGCCGATTCCCGACGGATGAGGTCCGCGATCCCAAGGGATCATCGATTTGTCGTCGCCAGCTTTCACCAATCGTGCAGAGTGGTCCTAAGTCGTGGCGACGCGACGATCCTCAGCGGCGAGTCAAGACACCGCTCCCGGTGCCGCCGTATCTTCATTAATCCGAAAAGTCGTTCGCGCTTTCATCCCGCCGATGCCGTCCGACTGGTCGCGGGGCAGGGTTCCCGCCACGCAGTCGAACTGTTAGGCACCGAAGGTGGCCGGGGGCCGCCGGGTCCGATCAGGCCGCCGCGCCAGACGTGAACGCCGGTCCGTTGCGGACCGCGAATCTGGCCTGCCCGGCCAGCAGGTGCAGCACCTGACGCATGTTGTCCCGGTATTCGGACGGGACCGCCTCGTTCTGAAGGATGTCCAGCACCTCGCCGACCACCGGCTCGGCCGAGAGCAGGCTGGAGACATCCCTCGGCAGAAACCCGGCCGACGCCAGCAGCGAGTCGAGCTGCGGCCGATCCAACGTCAACGCCTCGCCGAGGCGGTCGACCGACTCCCGCGTCGGCATCCGCGTGCCGCTCTCCAGACGCGAGACATAGCTGTGGTCGAACCCCGCCCGCTCCGCCAGCTTGCTCTGGGAAACGCTCCGCTTCTCGCGGGACGTCTTCAAGAGCGCCCCGAATTCGATCCCTGACTGTTGCACGGCCCTGCTCCTGTGCTGTGACTTCCGGACACCGGTCACATCGGACTTGCCTGCGTGTCACGCATCCCGTGACTCGATGACACCATCCTATCACCGGGGTGTCCGGGTGTCAATCTCCCGTTGCCCACTTATCCACCGCACTCCAGGCTTTCCGTCCTTTGCACCATCCCAACGACATTAGACGCTAATATCCGAGTGTTCCTGTCGTTTAAGCGTGGTCGCCTCCAGCTGAGCTGTCGGTACCCGGAAGCTTCGCCCCTGTGAGCGTAAAATTGTTTCATCGTCGCGACGCGACTCCTGGACGCGACAGCCTCCCGGCTATACTCGGACGCAGGTTCGGGCCTTGGTCCCGAACGGGCGCCGCGTCTCGCGGACGGGTCGTGGACTCCTCTGGCCGCCGATTGGAGATGAATGACCGCTCACATTCTTCGCGGGGCCGGGCTCTCCAGCCGTCTCAAAACCGAGATCGTGCGTGCGTCGGCGCTGCTGGCTGATCGGGGCGGCCGTCCGCCGCGCCTCGCCACCCTGCTGATCGGCGACGACCCGTCGTCCCGGGCCTATCGGCTCTCGATCGAGCGGACGATGCTCAACGTCGGCATCGCGCACGTCGCCGTCGATCTCATCGCGGAGACGACGGCGGACGCTGTCGCGCACGTCTTGGCCGATTTAAGCCTGGATCCCGAGGTCACCGGCGTGCTCGTGCTCATGCCGCTGCCGGAACGCCTCCACCCCCGCGTGATCTACGATGTGCTCTCCCCGTTCAAGGATGTCGACGGGATCACTCCCACGAACGCCGGCCGGCTCCACATGGGTCTGCCCTCGTTGCGTCCGAGCACGCCGCAGGGCGGCATCGAGCTCCTCGACCACTACGGGATCGAGACCGAAGGCCGTCGCGCCGTCGTCATCGGGCGGAGCAATGTCGTGGGCCGCCCGCTGGGAAGCCTGCTCCTCCAGCGCCACGCCACCGTCACGCTCTGCCACCGGCAGACCGTCGACCTCGGCTCGATCTCCCGGACGGCCGACATCCTCGCGATCGCCGCGGGACACGCCGGGCTGATCTGCGGGGACATGGTGAAGCCCGGAGCGAAGGTGATCGACTTCGGCGTCAACGTCGTCGACGGCAAGGTCGTCGGCGACGCCGATTTCGGGAGCGTCGCCGATGTCGCCGGGGCCGTGACCCCGGTGCCGGGTGGAACGGGCCCGGTGACCGCGCTGGTCCTCGCCCGCAACACGGTCGCCGCGGGGTTGGCGGCACTTGGCGGCACCCTCGACCATGTCGACTTCCTACGCCGCGCGACATCCGATCGGGTGTGAGCGGCAGATCGACGGAATCGGGCGCGGCGTGCTAGACTCCGCGTCGCATTGGGGTGTCGTCTAACGGTAGGACGCTTGACTCTGAATCAAGTAGTTGGGGTTCGAATCCCTGCACCCCAGCCCCGCCGGTCGGCGCGAAGCTGACATCGTCCCGCTCCCGCTTGTTCCAGTCGCCCCTGCTTCCCCGATTCTCGCCGATTGACCACTTCCAACCGCACGAATTTAGTAATGGCCGCGGTATATGTCGCTGCTAGGGAGTTGGGGGCGTCATCCGTCACACGTTACTCTTCGATCGCGAATCTTCCCGACACCATTGCCGACCTGCCGAGTCCTCCGCAAAGTTGAGTCCCACGAAACGCCGTCGGCGACATCGCCGTTCGCGGGACTTTGCTGGTCGGACTATGGACTCCACGCTAAAAACGAAACCCCGCCCGTCCCGCTGGTTCGGGGACGGTCGGGGTTCATGTGCCGGGTGATTCTTCGACGATCTACGGTTTGCACCACCTTGATGCACCCGTCCTCCTTGTCCCGGAACGTCTTGTACATCGCGGGCTCCTCGTCGAGGCTCACCCGATGCGTGATCACGAACGACGGGTCGATCTCGCCGTCCGATATCTTCTTGAGCAGCGGCTCGGTGTAGCGCTGGACATGGGTCTGCCCCATCTTCAACGTCAGCCCCTTGTTCATCGCCACCCCCATCGGGAACATGTCCACGAGACCGATGTAGACCCCGGCGATCGACAGGGTCCCGCCCTTGCGGCAGCACCGGATCGCCTCCCGCAGAACGTGCGGGCGGTCAGTCTCCCACTTGACGGCCTGTTTCATCTTGTCGACGATTCCGCCGACCGTATGGGAGTGCGCCTCGGAGCCGACCGCGTCGATGCACCGATCCGGCCCGCGACCGCCCGTCAGCTCCATCAGCCGGTCGTACGGATCATCCTTCTGGTAGTCGATGACCTCGGCCTTGCCCTGCTCCTCGGCCATCTTCAGCCGTTCCGCGAACCGGTCGATCGCTATCACCCGGCCCGCGCCGAGCATCCAGGCACTCTTGATCGCGAACTGTCCGACCGGGCCGCAGCCCCAGATCGCGACCGTGTCGCCGGGCTCGATCTCCGCGTTCTCCGCCGCCATCCATCCTGTCGGGAAGATGTCCGACAAGAAGAGCACTTGATCGTCGGTCAATCCGTCCGGCACCTTGACCGGGCCCACGTCCGCGAACGGGACTCTCAGGTATTCCGCCTGACCGCCCGCGAAACCGCCCAGCATGTGCGAGAAGCCGAACAGCCCCGCGGGCGATTGACCCATCACTTTCCGGGCCATCTCGGCATTCGGGTTCGACGCGTCGCACAGCGAGAAGAGGCCACGGGTGCAGAACCAGCAGTCGCCGCAGGAGATCGTGAACGGCACGACCACCCTGTCGCCCTTCTTGAGTTTGGTCACCGTCCGTCCGACTTCGACCACCTCGCCCATGGTCTCGTGTCCAAGCACGTCCCCGTCCTCCATCGTCGGCATGAAGCCGCCGTAGAGATGGAGGTCGGAACCGCAGATCGAGGTCGACGTCACCTTGATCACGACATCGGTCTGGTCGACGATCGTGGAATCCGGGACGGTGTCGACGCGCCCATCCTCTTTGCCATGCCAGCAGAGCGCCTTCATCGCTGTCTCCTCGGGTGAACGCCTTCCGGGGTCGAACCGATCACGAACCGTCGTCGGTGAGAGATGCGACGCCCCGTCCGCCGATTGGCGGCACCGGTCACATCGCATGGGCGGTGCCATGTCATCGCCGCATCCGTCGACCGAACGGAACGGATGGAACGGATTCGGATTGCGATGTGGCGGCGGCTTTCGGATGGAGCATCAGGTTGGGGCGTGAGCGGGGTGGGCGGCAGGGGAAGCCGAGCGCTGACAATCGAGTATCTGGGACCGGATCATTCATTTGGCTTGTTCCCGATACCCGTGATTTGCCTAAGAGCGCCTATCAAAACCTGGCATGCCGTCTGCGGGTCGTGGAGCGACTGGAGGTGACCCGTGGCCAAACCCC
>JBPCRG010000430.1:0-3636 GCA_050997095.1 Thermomicrobiales bacterium
CGCTCGCGCTCCTAGCCGGCTGTCTGGTGGGGTTCGAGCGCGAGTGGCACGACAAACCGGCGGGCATCCGCACCTACGCGCTCGTCTGCGAGGGTTCGGCGCTCTTCATGATCGCGTCGCTCAAACTCGGCGAGCAGGTCACCGCGACCGGGCAGGGATACGACCCGGGTCGGATCGCCTCCACGATCGTGCAGGGCGTCGGTTTTCTCGCGGGCGGCGTGATCTTCACCCATGGCGCCCGGGTCAAAGGGCTGACGACGGCCGCCGGGATCTGGGTGATCGCGGCGGTCGGCATGCTGATCGGCATGGGCGCGTTCTTCGTCGCGTCCATCGCGGTCGCGACGACCATCTTCACCTTGGTCGCGCTGTCGCGGTTCGAGCACTCGGTTCTGCGGTTCGAATCCTCCCGGTTCGGTCCGTCGATCCGTCGCCGGAGTCCGCCCGTCGAGGCGGACGACGAGGTCAGCGCCGAATCCACTCCTCCTTGATCTGCGCGGTCTCCTCCGCCCCGAGCTTCGGCTCGGCGTACGCCCCGGCCCGAAGCCGCTGGCGCATCGCCTCGTAGAGGGAGACCGCGCAAGCGACCGAGATGTTCAGGCTCTCGACCATCCCCTGCATCGGGATGAAGAGGGTGCCGTCGGCGAGCGCGTGGGCCTCCGCGCTCGCGCCGCGCGCCTCGTTCCCGAAGACGAGGGCCGTCGGCCGCGTCATGTCCACGTCGTAGAGCTGGACCGGGTTGTCCTCCAGACTCGTGACCAGGATTCGGAAGCCGGACTCCCGCAGCGTGGCGTAGCAGTCGGCAATCGACGCATGGCGCTCCGTCTCCACCCATTTCGACGCGCTCCCGGACGTCCGCCGGGCGAAGACCGACGGCTCGTCCTCGATCGTGTAGACCATGTGGATCCGCATCACGCCGACCGCGTCGCACGAGCGGAGCACCGCGCTGATGTTGTGCGCGTCGTGCACGTTCTCGATGACGACGGTGAGATCGGGCTGGCGGTGCCGGATCACGCCGGCGATCCGGCGCTCCCGACGCTCCGTTCTCGGCCATCCCGATTCCTTTGGCGGCATCAGCTTCGCCAATTCCCGCCGATCGACCGGGCGCTCCCCAGTGTCAACCACCCGCCGACTCCTTCGTGCGACCGCGATCGGACGTCTCGCGTCGATCAGTCGGCGCCTGATCCGCCGGTGAATCGTACTTCCGTATGCCGACGATCTGGGACGACGGCGCCAGGCGAGGGCTGGAAATGGGCCGCCACGTTTCGTAGCGTACGTCCATCGGTCCGATCTCGACGCGGAGGAGGCGGCAAATGAACGCTCAACGGATGGCTCGGGCGCTGTTGGCCGGCGGAACTGGGATTCTGGTCGTGCTGGCGGTGATCCTGTTCGCGTCGCCCACGGTCGCGCTGCTGCTCGCCTTTTTCATTCTGCCGCTGGAATCTTTGCTCTTCGCGGTGGCGCTGGACATCCTGCCGAATCGCGACCGCCGCGAATCCATGGCCTACCGACCGTCGAGGGTCTCCTAGCCCGCCGTCCCAGGCGGCTCGATGCTGCGGATCAAGCGCAGGACGAGCCTCCGGTCGAACCCCGACGCGCATCGGCCGCACGACCACGTGCCGCGCCGCCTGCGCGCGATCTCCACCCCGCACGAGGGACACGCATAGACATGGCGGAAGGGGCGCCGCTCCGTCGGGACGAGGCAGTTCCTGACCTCCTCCAGCGACGTCCCCGTCAGCGCCGCGACGCGGTGGGCGATGCGGTCGTAGCCATGCCTGGCGTGGCGTCGGCGGTCGCCGTCGATGTGGTCACGCATATGCAGCAGTTCCTCCGCCACCACGATCTCCAACGACTTCGGATTCACGGGGTCGATCCGGGGCAGATTGATCAGGATCGTGTGGCCGCCGGAGCGGGGCAGAAAGACGAACGCCCCGCCGATCGCGCCGCTGACCCTCCGTCCCAGCCACGACTCGAAACGGCGCTTCTCCGTCGTCACCCGAAGGCTGTGGCCATCGAGGCCGAGTCGCTCGATGTAGTGGTCGACCAGCAAAGCGGTCACCCGATCTTCCGCAACGTGCGCGAGCATCCCTCTCTCAGACTTTCGGCCGCGCCGGATCGGGCCCCGCCGCGTAGAATCCAGCCGTGATCGGCATCGTCATCGGTCGCTGCGGGGATCATGACGGAATCGGCCAGCCAGGACAACTCAGGGATCGACGCGCTCTCGCCCGAACGGTTTTTCTCAAGCGGACCGGAAGCCGATGGGAGCCTCCTCCGCTGGGCGGCGCTGCGCTCCTATTTCGACCACCTTGCGGAACGTACGGCGTTGGTGAGATCGGCAGAGATCGGCTTCGATTGGTCCGGGCTGCCGCTGCAGCTCGTGGTCATCTCCTCCGCCAGGAACATGGCCCGGCTTGAGGAGATCCGCGACATTCAGCGGCGGCTGTCCGATCCGCGCGGCATCGCGACGGTCGCCGAGCGCGACCGGCTGATCGCCGATGCGCCGTGCGTGGTCGCGATCACGTGCTCCATCCATGCGACCGAGGTTGGTGGGTCCCAAGGCGCCCCGTGGTTCGCGCATGACCTGATCTCGACGTCTCCGGAGCTGCTGGACGACGTCGTGATCCTGCTCGTGCCCTGCCTCAACCCCGGAGGGCTGGAGCTTGTCGTCGACTGGCGCGAGCGATGGCGCGGAAAGTCCCACGAAGGCGTCCCTCCCCCAGAGCTCTATCATCCGTTCTGCGGCCACGACAACAACCGCGACTGGGTGATGCAGTCGCAGCCCGAGATCCGGGCGGTCGTCGAGCACGTCCATCGGCGATGGTCGCCGCACATCGTGGTCGATCTGCACGAACTTGTCCCCAACGGCCCTCGTTATGTCGTCCCGCCCTACATCGAACCCGTGGATCCCAACGTGCCCGCGCTGCTCGAGGCCGGGGCGGCGACGCTTGGGTCGCATATCGCCGCCGCGCTGCTCCTCGCCGGCAAGACGGGCGTCGTCTCGGGGGCGCTGTTCGACGCGTATTCCCCGATGCGGGCCTATCCATTCCATCACGGCGGGGTGCGGGTGCTCGCCGAAGCCGCGGGGACGCGATTGGGATCGCCGGCCACGATCTCTTGGGAATCGCTCGCGGCGGCCCCGGAGTTCGATCCGCATCTCCGCGGCCCGCGGCATCTCGCGCCGTGGCCCGGCGGACGATGGACCCTGCGCGACGTGATCGACCATCAACGGATCGCGGTCGCCGCCGTGGCCGAGCATGCCTCGCGGTTCCGCGCCCGATGGGTGCGGACCGCATGGCATGCCCGGGCTGAGACGTGCGCGAGGGCGGAGCCCGCCGCCTACGTCCTCCTGCCGTACATCTGGCAGCGCGATCCCGGCGCCGCCTTGGAGCTCGCCGACCTCCTGCGCACGGGCGATCTGGAGGTGAGCGCCTCGCTCGACGCGTTCGAGGTGAATGGCGTCGAATTTCCGCCGGGCAGCCTGCTGCTGCTCCATGGTCAGCCCAACTGGGGCTACGCGGTCACCCTTCTCGGTGCCGAAGATTATCCCATGCGCCGCCGCTCTCCGAGCGGTCCGGTGCAGACGCCCTACGATGTCACCGGGCACAATCTGCCGCTCTTGATGGGCGTGGATGTCGTCGC
>JBPCRG010000134.1:0-8524 GCA_050997095.1 Thermomicrobiales bacterium
CTTCGTCAACCCGGATAATTAATCCATCAATCCCCGCGCTCCGCGACCATCCTCCGATCTTCCGTCATCGATTCCATGAACCGGCATGCGGTGTAGGCCGTCAGGCACGCGGGGCCGGCCGGCGCGATCTCCTGCCAATTGGTCGAGAGGTAGCCGCCGATCGCACCCGGCTCGTCGGCGACCGCGACCAGTTCCGCGTGCTCGGGACCGCCGCGGCCCACCATGTCCGTCGAGTCGATGCTCAGCGTCGTCTCCATCAGCAGCTCGGGTTTGCGCTCCCGCCCCGATCGCGCCAGACCCAGACAGCGGAGATCGACGATCAGGCCGTCGTCGATCGCGAATTCCTCGCCGATCTCGCGCCGGATCATCGCGAACGGGTCCACGCCGTCGCGCCCGCCCCCGCTCATCGGTTCGAGCGAGCCGGCGCAGACGTGGAGCGAGCCGGGGTGCTCGAAGACGCGACCGTTTCGGCGCTGGAGCACGATCCGCGCGTCCGCGGTCCGGATCACCGTGCAGACGCCGGTGCCGTCCGAGAGGTGGTCGGCCCCGAAGCGCTCCGCGATCTCGGGATTCGTCAGGTTCGTGCCGACCAGCTCGCGGTAGTCGGTCCGCCCGAACGCCAGATGCAGCGCTCCGTCCGCGACGTTCCAGCCCAGCAGCCGCGCCAACGGCCCCGCAAAAAGCAGCTGGCCGCCGGCCTCGGCCTCCGCCGACCGCCGCTTCCACGCCCCCGCGATCAGCCGGCGCGTCTCGACCGTCGTCGGCATCCGCTCGTCCGAGAGCGTCGTCACGACCTGCCCCGCCGAGAACGGACCGAGCGCAAGCAGCTCGAACGGCGGCGGCGCCATTTAGCTCGTCCCCTCGCCCGCCAGATGCACGCACAGCGCCAGATGCAGGCGCAGGCGGACGTTCGCGTCGTCCAGCTCGAGCCCGGTGATCGCGTGGATCCGCTCCAGCCGGTACAGCACCGTGTTGCGATGGACGCCGAGCAGCGACGCCGCCTCCTTGGGCCCGCAGTTCGCGTCGAAGAAGGCCCGCAGCGTCGAGATCAGATCGGCGCCGTGGGCCAGGTCGTACTCGACCAGCGGCGACAGCGCCTCGTCGTGGAACTCCCGGAGTTCCGGCAGCTGCTCCGCCGCGAAGATCAGCCGGTAGACCCCGAGATCGTCGAAGCGCATGATCTTGCCGGCCCCGTGCAGCCGCCTGCCGATCAGCAGCGCCTGCTTCGCCTCCTGATGCGACTGCTGGATGCCGGTCAATCCGCGCTTCGCCCGCCCCACGCCCAGCGAGACGACCGACCCGCTCCCGGCGAGGCTGCGGGAGACGTCGTCGAACAGCAGGGTGGCGGCTCCCTTCGCCTCGACCGCCTCGGCCACCGGCCACAGCAGCTCCGCGTTGGTGTTGCGCAATCGCCAAAGCGGGCGGGATCCGCGCCGCGCGAGCACCTCGTCGATCACAGACCATCGAGAATCGCGGGGCCGGGAGACGCCGACGAGGCAGCTTTGCTCGATCCGGGCGACGAAGACGACGTGGGTGGCGGTCAGCTCGTGCCCGAGGCGCCGGGCCTGCTGGAGCAGCGTCGTCTCGCTGCGCAGCGCGCCGGCGAGCACCTCGTCCAGCACGTTGACCTCGATCTCCCGCCGCGCCGCGATCGTCGCGTACTCGCGCGCCATCACCACCGCGCACGCCGCCGACCCGCGCGAGGCGAGCAACGCGTCCTCCGACGTCTCCTCGCGGCCGCGCACGATCAACGAGAGGTTGCCGAGCAGACCGTCGCGCCCGATCACCGGCGCGACGACGCGGCTCCAATCGCCGTCCAGCGGGTAGTGGCCGGTGGGCGGCTCCGCTGGGCTGCCGGCGGCGGTGAACCGCAGCCACTCCATGATCGCGCCGCGGCTCTCCAGCAGCAGCGGCTCGATCGTCCCCCGGCCTGGACCGTTCTCCGGCGACGGTGAATAGGCCAGGATGCGGCCGTCGCGGCCCTCGAGCGCGACCGAGCGCTCCGAGATTTCGGCCAGCGTGCGCACGATCGCGGGCAGCGTCTCGCCCGCGATCGCCAGCTCCATCAGGCGGCGGCCCGCCTCCTGCCCGCGCCGCTGCACCTCCCGCCGACGTTCAAGGATGACATGCGACGCCTCCCGCTCCAGCGAGGCGAGATCGGACGAGCCGGGCAGCTGGAGGAACGCGACCCCCGTCTCGTTCGCCGCCGCCCGCGCCGCCGCGCCCACCCGCCCGACGTAGGCGATCGCGGCCACGCCGAAACCCGCGAGTTGGCGGATCGCCGCGTCCAGCGTCATCCGCTCGTCCAGGTTCGCCAGCGCCGGCGCGGAAAGCAGCACCAGTTCCCCCCCGCTGAGGTGCGCGAAGGCCGGCGCGCTCGGCCGCGGCCGCGTCGCCCAAGTCACCTCCCGCGCCATCCCCGCCTCGCCCGCCACCACATGCGTCCCCGCCGGCAGCGCGATCCTCAGCACATCCCCGACCGTGATCACGCCGACATCCAGGCGCGCAAAGGCACGTTTCGGCGGCCAACCGGCAAAGAGGCAACCGTTCCATAGGGGCAGACCTCCGTGTCTGCCCGTTCCTCGTCGTCCAACGAGGGCGGACACGGAGGTCCGCCCCTACCCCGATGTGATCGTTCCGATTCTGCCCTACGCATCCGCATACCGCGCGAACTCCCATGGGCTGACGTAGCTGCGGTACGCCTCCCACTCCTCGCTTTTGACCGTCAGCAGCTGGTCGGTGACGTACTCGCCGACCGCCCCCTGCACGACGTCGTCCTCCGCGAAGGCGTGGATCGCCTCGCCCAGCGTCCCCGGCAGCTTCGGCACGCCGCGCCGCGCCAGCTCGCCGTCGTCGTAGCTGACGAAGCTCTCGTCGAGCGGATCGGGCGGCTCGGTCCGGTTCTGGATCCCGTGCAGCGCGCACGAGAGCGCAACCGCGAACGCAAGATACGGGTTGGCCATCGCGTCCGGCGACCGCAGCTCGACCGCCGCCTCCTCTCCCGCCGCCCACGACGGCACGCGGATCAGCGACGCCTGACTGACCCGCGCCCAAGTCGCGTGCCGCGGCGCGCGGTGGCCCGCGTTCAGCCGCTTGTACGAGTTGACCGACGGGCAGGCGATCAGGCACATCCCCGGCGCGTGCGCCAGCTGCCCCCCGATCGCCCAGTACGCGACCGGCGCCAGCTCGTCGTCCGCCGTCCGCAACGCGTCGCCGCCATCCGGCCAGCGCACGATCTGCTGGAAGACGTGCATGCCCGACCCCGGCGCGTCGGCCATCGGCTTCGGCATGAATGTCGCGCGCAGCCCCCGCCGCTGCGCCACCGACCGGATCACCTGACGGACCGTGATCAGCTGATCCGCCATCCGCAGCGCGTCCGTCGCGGGCAGATCCAGCTCCTCCTGACCCGGCCCCGTCTCGTGGTGCGCCCCGCCGACGCCGATGCCCATCGCCTGCAAGGTGGTCAGGACCTCGGCCCGCGTTCCCGCGACCACGTCCTCGCCCACGTCGAAGTAGCCCGCGGCGTCCCGCGGCGGCAGCGGATTCGCCAAGTCGCCGCGCAGCAGGTAGTACTCCATCTCCACGCCGACCCGATAGTCGAACCCCGCCTCGCGCGCGGCGGCGAGGGAGCGGGCGAGGACCGACCGCGGATCCCCGGCGAAGGGCTGGCGGTCGCGCCGGACGACCGCGCAGCAGAGCCGCGCCCGGCGTTCGCTCCCTTCGGCGCTGGGGAAGACGACCAGCGTGCGGGGGTCCGGGGCGAGATAGAGATCCAGCTCCACCTTCCGCATCCCGCCCGTCAACGCCGACCCGTCGAACCGGTACCCCTGCTCCAACGTCCGCTCGAGCTGCTCCGCCGTGATCGTCAGGGCTTTGGCGCCCCCCGCGATGTCGCTGAACTGCAGGTCGACCAGCCGGACCCGCTCGTCGGCGACGCGCTTGAGCACTTCGACCCGAACGTCCGAGCCCGACGAAATCTGCATGGCCATCGGCACACTCCGGTGATTGGACTCATCGCCCAACAACAATCGAGAGGAACGGATGCACGCTCCGCAGCCGCGCGCGGAAATGTTGCATATGCTCTGACAACGCGTCACTCGCGACCGTCGAATCGCGATCGTTCGGGTGACCTGCGGGCTCGATTGGGGCGAAGCGGCCAACTTCACGAACCGGCATGATGCAGACGGCGAAATCACCCCGCCACTCGATCGTCTTCGAGCGCAGTGTAGACGAATGGGTTGAACTTGTACTCCCGGTACAAATACCAACCCCGAAGCTTATGGCGTCCACATGTACTTTGTGAGAAGCGTCACGAATACACTCAGATTTCCATCTTGGCAGCGTCGCCCGGATCGGGGCCCTGCTCGTTCGCGCGACGATGGCGTCGACCGAGATCGGACTCGACCGGGCGGAAAATCCAGACGACGTCGATCGACACCACGGAGGCGCGACATGCCCCGCACACCCGCCGAAACGGATGACCGGCAGCGGTTCGCCCCGCTTTACCGCCCCGCCTACGAGCATGACGCCTGCGGCGTGGGTCTGGTCGTGGACATCCACGGCCGCGCCTCCCGCGACATCGTCGAACGCGCGCTCCGCGGTTTGGTCAATCTGACCCACCGCGGCGGCGTCGGCGCCGACTCCCGGACCGGCGACGGCGCGGGCGTGCTGACCCAGATCCCCCACGCGATCTTCGCCCCGGATCTCGACCGCCTCGGCGCGGGCGATCTCGGACCCGGCGAGTACGGCGTCGCCATGTGCTTTCTGCCGCAGGATTCCGCGCGGGCCGCGTGGGCGAAGACCCTCGCCGGCGACGCCTTCACGGGCCGCGGCCTGGAGGTCATCGGTTGGCGCGACGTGCCGATCGACCCCGAGGTCCTCGGTCGGATCGCGGCCCGGACGCGGCCGCACATGGAGCAGCTCCTCGTCCGGCGGCCCGCCGACAATTCGGCCGAGGAGTTCGAGCGCCAGCTCGTGCTCGGCCGCAAAGCCGCCGAGCGGTCGGTCGAATCCTCGGGCGTCGACGGCTTCTACGTCGCGTCGTGTTCCGCCCGGACCATCATCTACAAGGGTTACTGCCTGCCCGAGGATCTGGCCGCGTTCTACGGCGACCTCCGCAACCCCGCCTACGTCAGCGCGATCGCGCTCTTCCACCAGCGGTACAGCACCAACACCCTGCCGACCTGGGCGATGGCGCAGCCCTTCCGATACATCGCCCACAACGGCGAGATCAACACCGTCGAGGGGAACCGGACGTGGATGGTCGCGCGCACCCCGTCGCTCTCCTTTAAGGAAGGGCATGGCCCGGAGGAGTTGACGCCGGTCGTCAGCCTGACCGGCAGCGACTCCGCCAGCCTCGACAACGTGCTCGAGCTGCTGCGCCACGGCGGACGCTCGCTCCCGCACGCGCTGATGATGCTCGTCCCCGAGCCGTGGGAACAGCTGCCGGAGATCGACCCCGACCGCCGCGCCTTCCACGATTTCCATTCGGGGCTGATGGAGCAGTGGGACGGCCCGGCGGCGCTCGCCTTCAGCGACGGCGTGCTGGCCGGAGCCACGCTCGACCGCAACGGTCTGCGCCCGCTGCGCTACGCGATCACCGACGACGGCCTGCTGATCGCCGGCTCGGAGGCGGGCACCGTCGCGATCGACCAGACGCGGACCATCGAGAAGGGCCGTCTCGGCCCGGGCCAGATGATCGTCGTCGACACAGCCCGCGGGATCGTCCTCCGCAACGACGAGATCAAGCGTGAAGTCGCCGACGGCCAGCCCTACGCCCGATGGCTCGACGCCGGCCGGATCGAGATCGAGGCCGGAGACGGCCCGGGAGCCTCCACCCCCGTCGCCGACCTGACGACGATCCAGCGCGTCTTCGGCTACTCCGCCGAGGAGGCCAGGCTGATCGTGCAGCCGATGGCCGCCGAGGCGAAGGAGCCGATCTGGTCGATGGGCGACGACGCGCCGCTCGCCGTCCTCTCCGACCGGCCGCGTCCGCTCTCCGCCTTCTTCCGTCAGCGCTTCGCCCAGGTCACCAACCCGCCGATCGACTCCCTGCGCGAGAAGGGCGTGATGGCGCTCGACTCCTACATCGGGCCGCGCGGCAACCTGCTGCTCGAGGACGCCAGGGAGGCGGAACTGGTCCATCTCGCCAGCGTCGTCGTCACCGAATTGCAGCTGACGGCGATCGCCGGGCTCGACCGCGGCCGGCTTCAGGGCGCGCGCCTCTCCACGCTCTTCCCCGTCGACGGCGACCTCGCCGACGCGCTCGACGCGCTGCTCGTCGAAGCGGAGCGCGTCGTCCGCGCCGGGGCCGGCATCCTCGTCCTCAGCGACCGCGGCGTGGATGCGACGCATGCGCCGCTGCCAATGCTCCTCGCGGTCGGCGCGATCCACCACGACCTCATCCGCAAGGGGCTGCGCATGCGCGCGGACCTCGTCTGCGAGACGGGCGAGGTCTGGGACGTGCATCATCTCGCCTGCCTCGTCGGCTACGGCGCCTCCGCCGTCCACCCCTACCTCGCGCTCCACGCGGCTGCGGCCTACGCCGGCAGCCGCGGTTTCGAAGGCCGGAGCGGCGACGACCTTCAGCCGAACTACCTCCGCGCGCTCGACAACGGCATGCTCAAGATCGCTTCGAAGATGGGCATCTCGACCGTGATGGGCTATCGCGGCGCCCAGATCTTCGAGGCGATCGGGATCGACCAGGGCCTGATCGACCGCTGTTTCGCGGGCACCCCTTCCCGGCTCGGCGGGATCACGCTCGCGGAGATCGGGAGCGATGTGCTGCGCCGCCACCGCGACGCCTTCAGCGAGCAGAGCGCCAAACTGCCGGATCCCGGCTTCGTCCGCTTCCGCAAGGACGGCGAGCCCCACGCCTACAATCCGCCCATCGCCAAGGCGCTGCAGGCCGCCGCGTCCAGCAACGATGTCGCCGATTTCCAGACGTACCGCGACATGGTCAAGGCCCACCCCTTGATCGCCGTGCGCGACCTGATGACGATCAAGCCGCTCGGCGCCCCGATCCCGATCGAGACCGTCGAGCCCGCCGCCGAGATCATGAAGCGCTTCATCGTGACCGCGATGTCGCTGGGCGCCCTCAGCCCCGAGGCATACCGCTCGCTCGCGATCGCGATGAACCGCATCGGCGGCCGCTCCAACTCCGGCGAGGGCGGAGAGGACCCGGCCTGGTACGACGAGGCCGGCCCGGACATCGCCCACAGCAAGATCAAGCAGGTCGCCTCCGGCCGGTTCGGCGTCAACGCGCGCTACCTGGCGATGGCGAACGAGCTCGAGATCAAGGTGGCGCAGGGCTCGAAACCCGGCGAGGGCGGCCAGCTTCCCGCCCACAAGGTCACCGGCTTCATCGCCCGCATCCGCCACGCGGTGCCCGGACTGCCGCTGATCTCGCCGCCGCCGCACCACGACATCTACTCGATCGAGGACCTCGCCCAGCTCATCTACGACCTGCGCCAGGTCAACCCCCGCGCCAAGATCGGCGTCAAGCTCGTCGCCGAGGCGGGCGTCGGCACCGTCGCCGCCGGCGTCGCCAAGGCTCGCGCCGACTACATCCTGATCTCCGGTCACTCCGGCGGCACCGGCGCCTCGCCCCTCGCCTCGATCAAGCACGCCGGCTGCCCCTGGGAGCTCGGCCTCGCCGAGACCCAGCAGACCCTCTTCCTGAACGGCCTCCGCTCCCGCGTCCGCCTCCGCACCGACGGCGGCCTCAAAACGGCCGAGGACGTCGTCACCGCGGCGATGCTCGGGGCCGAGGAGTTCGGCTTCGGCACCTCCGTCCTCGTCGCCATCGGCTGCGACATGGCCCGCCAGTGCCACCTCAACACCTGCCCGACCGGCATCGCCACCCAGCGCGAGGACCTGCGCGCCAAGTTCACCGGCACCCCCGAACAGGTCGTCGCCTACTTCACCCACTTGGCGGACGCCATCCGCGAGGTGCTCGCCGCCCTCGGCGCCCGGAGCATCGAGGAACTCGTCGGCCGCTCCGACCTCCTGGCCGCGAAGCCGGTCGCGGGTCGCGCCGCTCTGCTCGACCTGACGGACCTCTTCGCCGAGCCCGCGCCCGAGGCGGAACGGCGCAACACGATCTCGGTCCTCAACAACCTGGAAACCCTCGACGACCGCATCCTCCGCGTCGTCGGCCCGGCCCTCGACGGCGGCCGCGCCGTCAGCGTCGTCGAAGAGATCCGGACCGAGCACCGGACGGTCGGGGCCAAGGTCGCGGGCGGGATCGCGCTGCGGCGCGGCGAACTGGGCGCGGCGGGGCGGGCGGATGGCGATCTCGCCGCCGCTCATCCCCTTGCCGACGTAGTCGTTGGCCTCGCCTTCGAGGAGGAGGCGCATGCCGTCGACGGCGAAGGCGCCGAAGCTCTGACCTGCGCTGCCGGAGAAGCGGCAGGTGACGCGACCGGGGGCGAGGGCCGCGCCGCACCGCAACCCGACCTCACCCGCTACCTTGGCCCCCACCATCCGGTGCTCGGTCCGGATCTTTTCCGCGACGCTGGCCGAG
>JBPCRG010000138.1:0-4513 GCA_050997095.1 Thermomicrobiales bacterium
TAGCGGATGTCAAGCATTATTCGGGTTGAATCTAGCGGTATCTTTTGGTATCATGCTGTCGGAGGTACGGCATGGATGACTATCTGACAACCGCAGAAGTCGCGGCGAAGCTCAGGGTGAACCCGGAGACCGTCAAGGTTTGGCTTCGAACAGGGAAGTTGAAGGGGTTTGTCCTCAGCGACCGCGCCGGGTGGCGCGTCCCCCGCGCTGAGGTGGAACTGTTCGTCGAGGAGCGGATGAAGCATGGCGCCATCACGCAGAACGTTGATTCCGAGTGACACCCGCGCGGATGTCTGGGAGACGTGCGGAGGACGATGCCATGGCTGCGGCCCGGACTCGACGCATGAGGCCGAAGAGCCGATGACGCTGATGGAGGAGCAGGTCGCCGACGATCTCGGCGACCTGACGTGAGGACGCCCATGCCCGCCAAACGCAAGCAACCCCACGCGCTCGAGGCCGCGGTCGTCGGCACAAGCGGCGGACGCGCGAACCTCAACGAGACGTGGGAAGACTGGGCCGCCCCCAACGCGCCACGCGTCCCGATCGAATGGGGGTTGACGCGCCCGGAACTGGCGGGTCTGCTCACGAGGCTCCTCGGCGCGGACGTCTCCCCGAACATGCTCCGCCGATGGCAGGACATCGGCGCGCTGCCACGGGCCGTGGTCGCCAGGCGCGATCGGGACGATGCCCCGCAGGCGATCTATCCACGCTGGGCACCCAGCGTGATCCACGCGCTCTACCTTTTTCGCCAGGCGGGAATCAGTTGGGAGGAGATCGTCCCGAAGCTTCGCTCGATCGCGAGCGTGCAGTCGGCGATCAGCCAGTCGACCGCCGCGATGCACACCGGGATCGACGGGCACCCGATCCCCGAAGGCTTCGACGAAAAACTCCTCAGCTACGCGCGGCGTCAGAGCCGGGTGACGGGGGTGCGGATCACCCGCGTCGAGGTCCGGCTGCTCGACGCCGACGGAAAGCAGCGCGGGAAACACATCATCGACATCCCCGACGCCGAGCCGTTCGATCGCGACGACAGCGCGAAGACCATGGAACTCGTTGACGAAAATGGAGTTCGACGTTAGACTCATGCCCAACGGGTCACGCCGTGGCACGATCGGAGGGCAAGATGGCGGAGCTGGAGCTTTTGGGAACGGGTGACGTGGCCCGCCATGCCGGTGTCTCGGTGGGGCTCATCAAGAAGCTGGACAGGCTGGGGCTGCTGCCGCCATCCGTCCGGCTCGGATCGAGCGGACGCCGCGTCTGGAGCATCGATCAGCTCGACGTGATCGAGGTGTGCATCACCGCGCGGCGCAACGGGCGTCGACGAGAGGTAAGCGGCGTCGCCGCGTAAGTACAGAAATGCCCGGGGGCGACCAACCATCCCGGGCATTTCGAGGGCCTAGATTCATGCACAGGATACCCCCAACCTCTTCCCAGCGCAACCAGGTGGTGACGCCATGAAGGCGACCGCCACCCCCCGAGTGACCCACCTCGGCAATGGCATGGTTGAGCTCGAGTTCCGCTACAACGCAGCGGCGATTGCGAGACTCAAGGAGCTGATCCCCTCCGCCTGCCGATCCTATGACCGGGACTCGAAGACATGGATGGTGAGCGTCGGAATGGCCGGGCTCGCGATCGAGATCCTCGAGTTCACGTTCGGCGAGGTGACGGTCGAGCACGCGGCGGGCTCCCGCCCGGGTCCGACCCCGATCCGCACGAGCGACGCCGACTACCGTGCTCTGCACCTGTTGTCGAGCGCGCCCGGCTATGTGATCGAAGCCGCCTACCGGGCGATGGCGAAGGCCAACCATCCCGACGTTGGCGGCAACGTCGAGGTGATGACGAAAATCAACCTCGCATTCGAGCAACTGCAACGACGGGCAGGTGCGGCGTGAGCGAACGCACCGCACCCCCCATCGCCTGGGCGGAGCTCACTCTGGACCAGCGCCATATCGACGAGCTGATCGCGTCCAGCATCAAGCCGGAGGTCGCCCTCGCTCGTGGCTATCGGACGGTGACGAAAGCCTCCGAGGTCTCGCGGCTTGGATTCGGACCGTCGCAATGTCTCGTTCCGGGCATCCTCATGCCAACTTTCAACATCGCCGGCAAACCCGACGGCTACCAGCTCAAGCCCGATCTGCCGCGCATGGGGGCCGACGGCCGGATCATCAAGTACGAGAGCCCTCGCAAATCGACCGCGGCGGCGGACATCCCCCAGACGGCGCGACACTGGGTCGTCGATCCGAGTCAGACGCTGTTTTTTACGGAAGGAATCAAAAAGGCCGACAGTGGCGCGTCTCATGAAAACGCGATGGTCGCCCTCACCGGGGTGTGGAACTGGCGCGCCCCGGAGGTCCTTGCGACGCTCGATCAAATCCCCCTGAAAGGCCGCACGGTCTACCTCGCATTCGACAGCGACTGGCGCCGGAAACGCGCGGTCGCACAAGCATTGAAGCGATTCGCCGCCGTGCTCAGAAGCCGTGGGGCCGTCGTTTACGCGATCGACTTCCCCGAACCGATCCCCGGCCAGAAGGTCGGACTCGACGACTTCTACGCAAGCGGCGGCTCGACGATCGGCATGCTCCGACACGCGTTCGAGATCGAGTCCGATGCAGACGCCGATGCCGCGGCGGCCGACGCCGAACGGACTGGGCCGCGGCCGGTGCACGGCGCGGTCCCGACCGCGCCATGCTCCGCCGGCGCGACGATCCCCCAGGGCTGGGACGTATCCGATGTCGGCATCCATTCCCAGAAGATGGCGGACGCCGAGGCTTTCATCCTGCCGACGCCGGCGATCGTGACTGACCGACTCGTCGACCGAACGACGGGTGACGAGTCGGTCAGGATCGCGTACCTCGACCACGGCCGGTGGAAGAGCCTCACCGCGTATCGCGACGTGGTCGCCACCGCCTCCAAGATCACCACGCTGGCCAAGCTCGGTTTTCCGGTGACGAGCAATACGGCTGCCGAGGTGGTGCGCTGGTTTTCGGACTACATGGCGGTGAACGCTTCCGGGCTGCCGGTGGTCGTGACCTCGGCCGCGCTCGGATGGCAGGGAAGCGCGGGGTTCCTGCTCCCGGGCCGCCTGATCGTCGCCGATGGCGGCGACCCCTCCGCGGTCACATTCGCCGCCGCCGACTCGGGATCCCAGGATCACGCGTCGGCCCTCACAAAGGTCGGCACGCTCGACGGCTGGAAGAAGGCCATGGAGCCGCTGGCCGACTACGAGCGGGTCAGGTTCGCGGTGTGCGCCAGCCTTGCGGCGCCGCTGCTCGAGATCCTGAACACCCCCGGTTTCGTGATCGACCTGGCGGGTCCGACGTCGGGCGGCAAGACGAGCGCGTTGATCTGCGCGGGGTCCGTGTGGGGTCAATCCGACCCTTCCCAGCCCTGCTCGATCGTGTCGACGTTTCAGAGCACCCGCGTCTATCGGGAACGCATCTCGGCCCTCTTCAACAGCGTTCCGGTGATCGTCGACGACACGATGCAGGCCCGAAACGCGGCTGAGGTTCAATCGTTCCTCTACGACGTCGTCGGAGGTCAAGGGCGTGGGCGTGGTTCGATCACCGGCTTGCAATCGACGGCGAACTGGCGCACGGTCGCGATCATCTCCGGCGAGAACTCGGCGACGGGCATGACCGAGGCGGGCGGGACCAAAGCCCGGACGCTGACGTGCTACGGCCGGCCGTTCGGCGCCGCCGAGGATGCCCACGTCGTGATCGGGGATGTCCGCGCCGGGATTGCCGATCACCATGGACACGCCGGCGAGGCCTTCGTTTCGTGGCTCCTCTCACAAAAACCTGAATGGGTGCGGTGGACGTCCCTCTATCGGGAACGCGCACTCGAGATCGCCGAGCGGGCCGGCGGCGGGCCGGTGATCAACCGCGTCGCGTCCTACCTCGCCCTGATCGAGATCGCGTCGGTCCTCGCGGAATTGGCCGGCGTGCTTCCTTGGGGGCACCAGGAGATCAGCGCGACGCTGCTGCATGAACTCGCCGGCGAGGCGCGCGGCGCCGACGTCGCGGCGGACGCGCTCATCCAGACCCTCTCCTGGGCCGGTGGTCGCGCCGACTCCTTCTACACGGCAAAGGAATTGTTCGAGCGGCCACCCGGAGGCTGGCTTGGACGATGGGAGCGTGACGACGGATCCTGGGAGGTCATCGCCTTCACGTCCGACCATCTGCGCAAGGCGCTGGAGGCGAACGGCCACAAGGAGTTCGACGGGATCGTCCGGCAATGGCACGAGCGGGGTTGGCTCGACGCAGGGGCGAGCGACGACCGGGCCCGGCGCATGAAGCAGATTCGGATCGGCGACGGTCTCCGGTTGTGGTGCTACGTGATCAAGCATTCGGCCGAGCAAGAGGCGCGGGCCGCGTTGAACGGAGCCGGGCATGGCCTCTAGATCTGTCACCACTCCTGGGCTTGGTGGTGACGCGGTGGTGACGCCAGTGGTGACGCCAAAAAGCCCTAGAATCCAACCAAAAGAGCTATTGTCACCACTGTCACCACTCAATCC
>JBPCRG010000220.1:0-2748 GCA_050997095.1 Thermomicrobiales bacterium
AGATCGCCGAGGCGGTCTTCGAGCACCGGAACATCCTCGGCACGTCGCACGACGCGATCGCGCTGCTGCAGGCGGGCATCGTCAACGGCGACCGCGTCTCGGTGCTGGTGGTGGGCGGCGTCGCGGCGGCGGTCTCCCGCGGGATCCCGGCGGAAGCGGCGGCGCGGACGCTCGGACTCGCCGAGTTCGCGGCGGCGGCGCTGCACGCGCAGGTGATCGCGGTCGACATCGCGTCGATCGACGGCGAGGCGGTCGTCTGGGACGTGCATCCCATCCCCGAGTTCCGCGAGATGATCGCGCTCGGGGCGCGGTCGGCGGCGGAGGCGATCGCCGACGTGGTGGTGGGACGCCTGGACCGTCTGGCCGATCGCGATCCGGTCGCGGTCGCGGGGCCGCGCACGATGTCGCTGGCCGGGTTCGAGGCGATGACCGAGCTGCGCAGGGAGGTGGCCGATGGATTCGTCCTCACTGCATAGGGGTGGGTCGCCGTCCCACGGGCGCCTATTGCCCGGGGTTGAAACCCCGGGCTCAACCTACCAAGCCTCTCCGAGGCTACGACGGGACGGGGCCTACGGTGCCGAGTTTGATGAGGCGGCGCGGGTTGAGGTGTTGCGGGGGCTGGTCGCGATTCCGAGCTTCAGCGACGGGGAGGCGGAGGCGGTCGCGTATCTGGTCGATCGGATGACGGCGCTGGGGTTCGCCGCGCACGTCGACGAGGCGGGCAACGCGGTCGGGACGATCGGTTCCGGCGAGCGGTCGATCGTCCTGCTCGGCCACATCGACACGGTCGCGGGCACGATTCCGGTGCGGATCGAGGACGGCGTGCTCCACGGCCGCGGGGCGGTCGACGCGAAGGGGCCGCTGGCGACGTTCGTCTGCGCGGCGGCGTTTGCGGCCGGGGATGCGAACGCGCGGATCACGGTGGTCGGCGCGGTGGGGGAGGAGCGGATCGGCTCGCCCGGCGCAACGGCGGTCGCGAAATGGCCCGCGCCGGACTATTGCGTGATCGGCGAGCCGAGCGGGTGGGATGCCGTCTGCCTGGGCTATCGCGGCGCGCTCTCCGTGCAGTACCGCCTCCGGCAGGCGGGTCGGCACTCGGCGGGGCCGGGAGAATCGGTCGGCGGGCGGGCGGTCGCGTTCTGGAACGGGCTGGTCACGGAGATCGCGGCGCGCAACGTCGACGCGCAGAGCGCCTATTGGTCGCTGGATGCGTCGCTTCGGGCGTTCAACACGGGCAGCGACGGATTGCACGACACCGCCGCGCTCTCGATCGGCGTGCGCCTGCCGCCCGGAGCCGACATCGACGGGCTGCTCGACGCGATCCACGGGTTGGGCGGCGAGGCCGAGATCACGATCGAGGGGCGGCAGGAGGGCTATCGCACGGAGCGGCGCTCTCCGATCACCGCACCGTTCCTGCGCGCGATCCGGGCGCAGGGCGGCACGCCCCGCTTCACGCTGAAGTTTGGGACCTCCGACATCACGGTCGTCGGCCCGGTCTGGAAATGCCCGGTCGTGGCCTACGGTCCCGGGGACGCATCGCTCGACCACACCCCCGAGGAGCGGATCGTCCTCGCCGAGTACCTGACCGCGATCCGCGTGCTCACCGATGTCCTGGTCGCGCGATGAGCGGCGCGGGCGGGGCGAACGGGGGAAACGGGACCGTCCGGCACAGCGGCGCGCCGCGGATCGGGTTGCTGATCACCTATCTGCGCGAGGAGGAGAAGCTGATCCTGAAGGCGGCGCGGGCGCGCGGGGTGGAGGTGACGACGTTGCTGGAGCGCACGCTGGCGCTCGACATGTCGGCGCCGGACGCGGCCTCGGCGGGGTTCGAGGTCGACGCGGTGCTCGACCGCTGCGTCGCCCATCTCCCGGCCGGATACACGCTGAAGACCTTCGAGCGCTGGGGGGTGCCGACGATCAACCTCGCTACCGCGACCGCGATCTGCGACGACAAGGCTCTGACCAGTCTGGCCCTGGAGCGGGCAGGCGTGCGCACGCCGCGGACACTGCTGGCGTTCTCGATCGACTCGGCGCTCGTCGCCTGCGAGCGGATCGGCTATCCGGCGGTGCTCAAGCCGGTCACGGGCTCGTGGGGCCGTCTTTTGACCAAGGTGAACGGGCCGGAGCAGGCGCGGACGATTCTGGAGCAGAAGAAGGAACTGGGTTCGATCCACCATTCGATCTTCTACGTGCAGGAGTTTCTGGAGAAGCCGGACCGCGACATCCGCGCCTTCGTCGTCGGGGAGCGCGTGATCGCCGCGTCGTACCGCACCGCGCGGCACTGGATCACGAACACCGCGCGCGGAGCGGTCTCGGTCACCTGCCCGGTCACGCCGGAGATCGAGGAGATCGCCTTGCGCTCGACCCGCGCGGTCGGCGCGCGGTGGGCGGGGGTCGATCTGATCGAGACCGCCGACGGCTTCACCTGCGTGGAGGTCAACACCGGCGGCGAGTTCCACGGCTTGATGACGACCACCGACATCGACATCGCCGCGGAGATCGTGGACGAGGTGTTGCTGGCCGACCGGGTCCGCGGCGACTTCGGGCTGGCGCACGCGTGGCCGACGTGAGCGACGGCCGCGCGGACATCGACGACGTGATCCAGGCGATCGAGGACGGAAGCCCGACCATGCCGTACTTCCTCGACCGCGCCACCGGCGAGGTGATGCTCGTCGCCGACGCGCTCGGCTTCATCGACGCCGAGCGGCAGCGGCTGGCGATGGCCGCGGAGCCGGGGCGGCACGTCGC